>NZ_VWWH01000018.1:0-105645 GCF_011753045.1 Burkholderia sp. Ap-955 | reverse complement strand
CGCGGCTCGCGTGGCAGGTGGCCGGTCGCGTACTCGGCGCGCGGCTCGCGGGCACGCTCGACGGCGGCGCGCTCGCGACTGGCGTGCGGTTGCGCGGGTTCGCGTGGACGAGCCCCGACGGCACCGGCACCGAAATCCGCATCGACCGGCTCGACGGCCGCTGGGCCCTGACCCGCGCGCCGTGGCGGCTGTCCATCGCGTATCTTCGCGCCGGCACGATCGACGTGCGGATCGCGCCGGGGCCGTCGACGCCGAGCACGACGCCGCAGGACCTGAGCCTGCCGCTGCAGTTGCGGATCGACGACCTGCGCGTCGATCACCTCGCGATCCACGACGGCGGCTCGACGACGCAGCTCGACCATATCGCGCTGAACGGCCGCAGCGACGGCCGTCACCATGAACTCGTGCTCGACGGCGTCGATACGCCGTACGGCGCGCTGACCGCACGCGCGAAGCTCGACGGCGTGAAGCCGTTCGCGCTGACGGGTGACGCCACGTACGCAGGCAAGCTGTCCGACGAGCCGGTCGACGCGCGTGCGCGCGTGTCGGGCTCGCTCGAAGCGCTCGTCGCCGATGTCGACGCAAGCGGGATGAAGCTGAACGGGCGCGCGCATGTCGAGGCCGCGCCGTTCGGCGCAGTGCCGCTCACGCGCGCATCGCTCGCGTTCGATCACGTGAACCCGCAGGCGCTCTCGCCCGGCGCACCGGCCGCCGATCTCGCGGTGCGCGCGGAACTCGCGCCGGTGACGGCGCCGGCCGGGGCCGAACCCGCGAAGGGTTTTGCGGTGACGGGCCCGGTGTCGATCGTCAACGCGAAGCCCGGCACGCTCGGCGACCACCTGCTGCCGGTGATCGACGCGCACGCGAACGTACATCTCGATGCGCATGCGCAGCGGATCGACGATCTCGCGCTGAAGCTGATCCGCGACGGCAGTGTGACGGGCAACGGCACGCTGACGGGCGGCAAGGGCCGCTTCGACCTGAAGGTCGCGAACCTCGACCTGAATGCGTTCGTCGCCGAGCTGCGTCCGATGCGCCTCGCCGGCCC
The DNA here is from genome assembly GCF_011753045.1 of Burkholderia sp. Ap-955. Classification (NCBI taxonomy): domain Bacteria; kingdom Pseudomonadati; phylum Pseudomonadota; class Betaproteobacteria; order Burkholderiales; family Burkholderiaceae; genus Burkholderia; species Burkholderia sp. Ap-955. Next base: position 104,597 of record NZ_VWWH01000018.1, on the reverse strand, counting down.
GCTCGGCGTGACGCTCGCGGGCGACGTGACGACCGTCGATTTCAACCTGAACGATCCGAAGCTCGCGCTCGGCGCACGCGCGAAGGTCGCGTTGACGCCGCAGCAGACCGTGCTGACCGACGCGCGGGTGACGGCGGGCAAGGGCCGGATCGACCTGACGGGCGTGTTCCGCCACGACGCGCATTCGAGCTACGACGCGAAGGCGACGCTGACGGCATTCGATCCGCTGCTGCTCGCCGCGGCGAGCGCGCCGAAGGCGGGTGGCGGCAAGGCGCCCGCCAAGGCGTCGAAGGCGCCGGCCAAGCGCGGCGAGACGCGCGTGTCGGGCACGCTGACGGCGTCGGGCGCATTCGCGCCGCAGGTGTCGACGAAGGCGACCTTCAAGCTCAGCGACAGCCTGTACGACGGCGTGCCGCTGACCGGCGCCGGCGTCGTGCAGCTCGCCGGCTCGCGCATCTTGCCGAGCAACGCGAACCTGTCGATCGCGGGGAATCATGTCGACCTGCGCGGCAGCTTCGGCGCGCCCGGCGACCGGCTGCGCTTCGTCGTCGACGCGCCGCAGCTCGACCGGCTCGGCTTCGGCGTGGAAGGGCTCGTGCAGGCGCAGGGCGACCTGACCGGCAGCTTCGCGCACCCGAACGTGACGGCGACCTACAAGGCCGAGCACGTCGTCGTCGGCTCGAACCGGATCGGTGCCGCGCAGGGCCGCGCGGACATCCGCGATGGCGCGCACGGCGCGCTCGTGTTCACGGCCGACGCGTCCGACATCGCGCTCGGCTCGCTGAAGCTGAAATCGCTGCGCGCGAACCTCAACGGCACGCGCGCGAAGCACACGCTCGACGCGTCGGCACTCGGGGCGGCCGGCGGCCGCGTGATCGACGTGACGCTCGCGGCGAATGGCGGCGTGGTCGAGAATCGCGACGGGATGCGCTGGGACGGCACCGTCACGCGTCTTGCAAACCGCGGCACGCCGACCATCGCGCTGCAGTCGCCGCTGACCGTGTCGGCCGGCGCCGGCCGCGTGACGCTCGGCGCGACGCGACTCACGCTCGAAGGTGCGGCGATCGACCTGAAATCGTTCGTGTTCGATCACGGCCAGATGCGCTCGGCGGGCTCGGTGACCGGTGCGTCGGTCGCGCGTTTCCTCGAGGTCCGCCAGGAGCTGACGGGCCAGCGGCCGCCGGTGCGCACCGACGTCGTGCTCGATGCCGACTGGGATTTCTCGCTCGGCGCGAACGCGACAGGCTACGTGCAGGTGAAGCGCCGCGGCGGCGACGTGACGATCGAGAGCGGGCGCGGCATCGCATCGCTGGGGCTGACCGACCTGTCCGCGCGCGCGAGCTTCATGCCCGGCAACCGGCTCAACGTGACGGCGCTCGCGAAGGCGAACCGGGTCGGTACGCTCGACGCGAACGTCATCGTGCCGTTCGCGCTGCGCGACGGCATGTTCGGCGTGGTCAACGACGGCCCGCTGTCGGGCCGCATCGACGCCGACATCCCCGCGCTGAAGACGACCGGCAACCTGTTCGGGCCGAGCTATCTGCTCGGCGGCCGCGCGGCGTTGAAGCTGACGGTCGCGGGCACGCCGGTGAAGCCGAGCCTGTCGGGGATGCTGACGGGTGACGATTTGTCCGCGACGCTCATCGACCAGGGCGTGCAGCTGAAGGACGGCATCGTGCGCGTGAAGCTGTCGGAAAACCTCGTCGAATTCCAGCAGGTCGAGTTCCACGGCGGCGACGGTACGCTGCGCGCACTCGGCCGCGTGCGCCTCGACGGCGAAGCGCCCGACCTGACCGCGAGCATCGTCGCGGACAAGCTCGAACTGTTCGCGGCGCCGGATCGCAAGCTGTCGCTGTCGGGCAAGGCGACGGTCGCAAACGACGGGCCGCGCGGCGCGCTGTCGATCGACGGCAAGTTCGTCGTCGACCGCGCATTGTTCGACCTGCCCGAGGAGTCTGCGCCGCACCTGTCGGACGACGTGGTGATCATGCAGCCGGGCGGCACGGTGCGCGGCGAGACGCCGACCGGTTCCGCGGTCGCGAAGCCGAAGCCGGTCGAGGACAAGCCGGCGCCGTCGCTCGCGCCGCGCGCGAACATCGACATCGGCCTCGGCAACAACTTCCGCTTCAAGGGGCACGGCGCGGATCTCGGGTTGCGCGGCACGATCACCGTGATGAGCGCGCCGGGCGTGCCGCTGCGCGCGGTCGGCAACGTGCGCGTGACCGAGGGATCGACGTACACGTCGTTCGGCCGCAAGCTCGCGGTCGAGAACGGCTTCTTCACGTTCAACGGCCCCGTGTCGAACCCGGGCGTCAACATCCTCGCGATGCGGCGCAACCAGGAGGTCGAGGCCGGCGTGCAGGTCACGGGCACGATCCAGTCGCTGACGGTCAAGCTCGTGTCGGAGCCGAACGTCACGGAAAACGAAAAGCTGTCGTGGCTGCTGTTCGGCCACGGCACCGACCAGGGCAACAACGTCGGGCAGCAGGGTGCGATGACGGCGGCGCTCGGGCTGCTCGGCAGCGTGACCGGCAAGCGCGTCGCGCAGACCTTCGGTCTCGACGAGGTTTCGGTCGGCCGGAGTGAAGTCGGCCTGACCGATCCGCAGGTCGTGCTGGTGTCGAAGGCGATCAACGAGCGCTTCGTGCTCGGCTTCGAGCAGGGCCTGCAATCGGCGGCCAACGCGTTCAAGGCGACGATCAACCTGACGCGCTTCTGGTCGGTATCCGCGTACGGCGGCACGTTCCAGGGCGTCGACCTGAACTACACGCGGCGTTTTGATCGCTGGTTCAGCAGTGACGGCGGGCGCGGGCGGCGCGCCGAGCAGCCATGAAAAAAGCCCCGCACGATGTGCGGGGCTTCCTTTCGCGCAAGCGGCAGCGCGTTCGGCTTACTTCACGCGCATGCCGGGCTTCGCGCCGCTGTGCGGCTCGAGGATGTAGAGGCCCGGCTCGGCTTTCTCGTCGGTGGCCGATGCGGCAAGCACCATCCCTTCCGACAGGCCGAACTTCATCTTGCGCGGCGCGAGGTTCGCGACCATCACGGTCAGCTTGCCGACGAGCTGCTCGGGCTGATACGCGGACTTGATGCCCGAGAACACGTTGCGGGTCTTTTCCTCGCCGACGTCGAGCGTGAGCTGCAGCAGCTTGTCCGAGCCTTCGACGGCCTGGCACGCGACGATCTTCGCGATGCGCAGGTCGATCTTCGCGAAATCGTCGATCGAGATCGGTGCGTCGTCCGCGCCGTTCACGACAGCCTGCTTCGCGTTCGCCTTCGCGTTGTTCTTCGCATCCTTCGCGGCGTTCGCGTTCGCGCTCGCGACAGCCGCGCCGGTGGCTTCGGCCTGCAGCGAGTCGCGGTTCGCGGCGAGCAGCGCTTCGATCTGCTTCGGGTCGACGCGCGTCATCAGGTGCTGGTACGCCTTGATCGGCTGCGCCGACGACAGCGGCTTCGCGGCATCGGCCCATGCGAGCGGCGCGATCCCGAAGAACGATTCGACGGCAACGGCCACGCGCGGCATCACCGGCTTCAGCGCAAGCGACAGCAGGCGGAACGACTCGAGGCTCACGCTGCAGGTTTCGTGCAGCGCGACGGCGTTGGCCGGATCCTTTGCGAGATCCCACGGCTTCGCGCCGTCGACGTACGCGTTCACTTCGTCCGCGAGCTCCATCGTGTGGCGCAGCGCGCGGCCGTACTCGCGTGCTTCGTAGTGCGCGGCGATCTGCGGGATCGCCTCGCGCAGCTTCGCGACGAGCGGGTGATTCATCGCGCTGTCCTGCACACGGCCGTCGAAGCGCTTGATCAGGAAGCCTGCCGCGCGGCTCGCGATGTTCACGTACTTGCCGACGAGGTCGCTGTTCACGCGTGCCTGGAAGTCGTCGAGGTTCAGGTCGATGTCTTCCATCGTCGCGTTCAGCTTCGCGGCGAAGTAGTAGCGCAGCCATTCGGGGTTCAGGCCCGTGTCGATGTAGCTCTGCGCGGTGATGAACGTGCCGCGCGACTTCGACATCTTCGCGCCGTCGACCGTCAGGAACCCGTGCGCGAACACGTTGGTCGGCGTGCGGTGGCCCGAGAACTCGAGCATCGCGGGCCAGAACAGCGTGTGGAAGTACAGGATGTCCTTGCCGATGAAGTGGTACTGCTCGGTGGTCGAGCCCGGGCGGACCCATGCATCGAAGTCGATGCCGTTGCGGTCGCACAGGTTCTTGAAGCTCGCGTAGTAGCCGACCGGCGCGTCGAGCCACACGTAGAAATACTTGCCGGGCGCGCCCGGGATCTCGAAGCCGAAGTACGGCGCATCACGCGAGATGTCCCAGTCGGCGAGCTTGGCCTCGCCGGCGTCGCCGAGCCATTCGCGCATCTTGTTGGTCGCTTCGGGCTGCGCGAGGCCGCTCACCCATTCGCGCAGGAACGTTTCGCAGCGCGGATCGGACAGGCGGAAGAAGTAGTGCTTCGACGTCTTGCGCACCGGCGTCGCGCCCGACACGACCGAATACGGGTTCAGCAGTTCGGTCGGCAGGTAGGTCGAGCCGCACACTTCGCAGTTGTCGCCGTACTGGTCCTTCGCGTGGCACTTCGGGCACTCGCCCTTGATGAAGCGATCCGGCAGGAACATTTCCTTGACGGGATCGTACGCCTGCTCGATCTCGCGCTCGGCGATGAAGCCGGCGTCCTGCAGCGCGACGTAGATCTTCTCGCTCAGCACGCGGTTCTCGTCCGAATCGGTCGAGTAGAAGTTGTCGAACGACACGCCGAAGCTGTCGAAGTCGCGCTTGTGTTCGGTCCACACGCGATCGATCAGCTGCTTCGGGGTCAGGCCTTCCTTCTCCGCGCGCAGCATGATCGGCGTGCCGTGCGTGTCGTCGGCACCGATGTAGTAGACCTCGTGGCCATGCATTCGCAGCGTCCGCACCCAGATGTCGGTCTGGATGTACTCGACCAGGTGGCCGATGTGGATCTGCCCGTTGGCATAGGGCAGTGCGGACGTAACGAGGATCTGGCGGCCACCTTGCGGCGCCGCAGCCTGCACGGAAGTGAGGTCGGATGCGGACATAGGGTCTGTAGAGGAACAGCGGAAAAACGACGGGAAACTGCGATTCTAGCAGGGGCGCGCGTCAGCGACGCGGGCAGGCGCCCTTGACCGGGCGCCGAAACGGGCGCGGCCGCGCAAGCGGCGTGCCCGACAGTAGTGTGCTGCGATGCAGCACGATTTCTGCGGGCAAAAAAAACCGGGGCGGATACGGCCCCGGAGCAACAACGACAAGAGGAGAATGGTGACGGGCCGGCAATACCAGCCGCGTACCGTAAATACTGACCACGGCCTGCGACAGAAGTTCGAAAATTTTTTCGATTCGTTACCGGCCCCGACGGCAGCCTTGTCCGGCGGGGCTGCGCGGGCGACGAGCCCGCGCCTTCCCCTCGTCGTGCGCTTACTGCGCCTGCGCTGCGCGCAGGTAGATTTCGACGCGGCGGTTCTGTGCGCGGCCGGCTTCGGTCGCGTTGTCCGCGATCGGGTTCGATGCGCCCATGCCTTGCGCCGACAGGCGGCCGCCGTTCACGCCGCGCTGGGCGAGTGCGTTCACGACGCTTTGCGCGCGGTTCTGCGACAGCGTCTGGTTCAGCTGGGCCGAGCCCGTGCTGTCCGTGTAGCCGACGATCGATGCCGTCACTTGCGGGTTCTGGTTCAGCGTCGTCGCCAGGTCGTTCAGCAGCGGCGTGAAGGCCGGCGTGATCGCGTACTGGTTCGTCGCGAACGTCACCGAGCTCGGCACGTTCAGCTTCAGCGAGCCGTCCGGCTGCTCGGTCACTTGCGTACCCGTTTGCGCTGCCGACGGTGCGAGCTTGTTCTTGATCGCCTGCCAGTTGTAACCCGTCACGCCGCCGACCAGTGCGCCGACGCCTGCGCCGATCGCCGCGCCCTTGCCGCCGCCTGCCAGCGCGCCGATGCCTGCGCCCAGCGCCGCACCCGTGCCGGTACCGACGGCCGCGTTGTTGCCTTGCTGCGTGGCGCAGCCTGCCAGCAGTGCGCCGGCCAATGCGAAGACGGACAAGCGAGTCGCGATTTTCATGTTCATCTTGAATTCCTCTCTTGGTTGAACGAGTCGACAACGACGACAACAGTTACGGCTCCCTGCGCGGGCCGCCCGAAAAAGGAGGGCAGGCCTGTGCTCGCGGCAGCCGCCGAGGTGGCTGCATGCCCTGCCCGTCAGCGTGGCTGTTCGGACAGTGCGACGCGTCAGCCTCTACAATATAGGCGGTAAGTGGCCGATTTGGCCCCATAGCATGCCGCAGGCGAAGAGTGCGCCGGGTCGCGCGTTCGCGCAATGGCGTGCAACAGATTCTTTCACTTTTCCCGAATTTCGCGCCGTAATTTGATATTTTTTGACGTTTGCGCGCGAGAAAAACGTTTTCACGGAGTTTCGATGAGCATTGACCGGGCACAAGTCGACGCCGCTTTGGCGGCTGTCGTCGACCCCAATACCGGCCGTCCGTATGCGGCGAACAAGGGCGTGCGCAACGTCGCGATCGACGGCGACGTCGTGGCGCTCGACGTGGTGCTCGGTTATCCCGCGCGCAGCCAGCACGGCGACGTGCGCGCCCGCATCACCGCGGCGCTGCAGGCCGTGGCCGGCGTGCGCGACGCGCGCGTCGCGGTCTCGCAGGAGATCGTCGCGCACACGGTGCAGCGTGGCGTGAAACTGCTGCCGAATGTGAAGAACATCGTCGCGGTTGCGTCGGGCAAGGGCGGTGTCGGCAAGAGTACGACGGCCGTCAACCTCGCGCTCGCGCTCGCGGCCGAAGGCGCGTCGGTCGGCATCCTCGACGCCGACATCTACGGCCCGTCGCTGCCGACGATGCTCGGCATCCACGGCCAGCGTCCCGAGTCGCCCGACAACCAGTCGATGAACCCGCTGGTCGGCCACGGGCTGCAGGCGAACTCGATCGGCTTCCTGATCGAGGAAGACAACCCGATGGTGTGGCGCGGCCCGATGGCGACTTCCGCGCTCGAGCAGCTGCTGCGCCAGACCAACTGGCGCGAGCTCGACTACCTGATCGTCGACATGCCGCCCGGCACGGGCGACATCCAGCTCACGCTCGCGCAGCGCGTGCCCGTCACGGGCGCGGTGATCGTCACGACGCCGCAGGACATCGCGCTGCTCGACGCGAAGAAGGGCCTGAAGATGTTCGAGAAGGTCGGGATTCCGATCCTCGGCATCGTCGAGAACATGAGCATCCACATCTGCTCGAACTGCGGGCACGAGGAGCACATCTTCGGCGCCGGCGGGGCCGAGCGGATGGCGAAGGAGTACGGCGTGAACGTGCTCGGCAGCCTGCCGCTCGACATCGCGATCCGCGAGCGCGCCGACAGCGGCACGCCGACGGTCGTGGCCGATTCCGAAGGCGCGCTGGCGCGTCGCTATCGTGAAATCGCGCGCGGCGTCGCGCTGGCGATTGCCGAGCGATCGCGCGACATGACGTCGAAGTTCCCGTCGATCGTTGTTCAAAATACGTAAAACCCTTGCGGGGCGGGGGCTCACGCTGTTTACGGCGCCGCGAGGCGCGGTATCATGGCGACTTTTCCCGGGTCCCTTTACCCGCCCGGCGCGGCCGTCGTGTCAAACGGCCGCCAGCCGGCATGAGGATCGAATGAAACAACGACATCACGGCGTGTACGCCGGCCGCGTGCGGTGCGCGCTGCTGGCCGCCGCCGCGCTGGGCCTGCTGGCCGGCTGCACCTCCTTTTCCTCGTCGCACGAAAAACGGGCCGACGCACAGCTGCAGCCGACGGTCGGCTCGCAGGCGCGCGGCGCGGTGACGTTCGTCGAGCGTCCGGACGGCGTGCAGGTGACCTATAACCTGGCCGGGCTGCCGCCGAACAGCGATCACGCTTTACAGGTACACGATCGCGGCGACTGCAACGCGGGCGACGGCTCGAGCGCCGGCCAGGTGTTCGCGCCGGCGGCCGACCGGCTGCGCGCGGGCGCCCGCGTCGCCGGCGATCTCGGCAACATCCACGCGGACGCGAACGGCGTCGCGGCCGGCTTCATCGTCGCCCCCGATCTGGCCCTCGATGGCGTGCGCTCGGCGATGAACCGCGCGGCGCTGGTGCACCGCGACCCGAGCGATCCCGCGTTTCCGCAGCATGGCGCGGGGCCCGCGCTCGCCTGCGGCGTGATCCGTTGACGGCCGCCGCGTGCGCGGGCCGATGATCGCGTAAAATGTGCGCCTTTCCCGGCCGCTGCCTCGCGCGAGCGGCCCTCCCTGACTGTCACGCAGCGTTTCCTGGCGCCCCGATATGAGTATCAAGTCCGACAAATGGATTCGGCGCATGGCCGAAGAGCACAAGATGATCGAGCCGTTCGTGCCCGATCAGGTCCGCGCGTCCGAGGACGGCCGCCGGATCGTCAGCTACGGCACGTCGAGCTACGGCTACGACATCCGCTGCGCGGACGAATTCAAGATCTTCACGAACATCAACTCGACGATCGTCGATCCGAAGAACTTCGACGAGGGTTCGTTTGTCGATTTCAAGGGCGACGTGTGCATCATCCCGCCGAACTCGTTCGCGCTGGCCCGCACCGTCGAATATTTCCGCATTCCGCGCACCGTGCTCACCGTCTGCCTCGGCAAGTCGACCTATGCGCGCTGCGGGATCATCGTCAACGTGACGCCGTTCGAACCCGAGTGGGAAGGCTACGTCACGCTGGAATTCTCGAACACCACGCCGCTGCCCGCGAAGATCTACGCGAACGAAGGCGTCGCCCAGGTGCTCTTCTTCGAGAGCGACGAAGTGTGCGACGTGTCGTACGCGGATCGCGGCGGCAAGTATCAGGGGCAGCGTGGTGTCACGCTGCCGAAAACCTGATCTGGTTGCATAACGTCTCACCAGTTTCCGGGTGACCGCTGCGCGTGACGCGCCGCGGTCGTTCTTTTTGGAGAATCGCCCATGAAGTTTCGTTTCCCCGTCGTCATCATCGACGAAGATTTCCGCTCCGAGAACATCTCGGGCTCCGGCATCCGGGCGTTGGCCGAAGCGATCGAGAAGGAGGGCGTCGAAGTCCTCGGTCTCACGAGCTACGGCGATCTGACGTCGTTCGCGCAGCAGTCGAGCCGCGCGTCGTGCTTCATCCTGTCGATCGACGACGACGAACTCATGCTCGGCGAAACCGGTTCGGACGGCGAGCTGCCCGAGCTCGCGACCGCGATCATCGAGCTGCGCGCGTTCGTCACCGAAGTGCGCCGCCGCAACGCGGACATCCCGATCTTCCTGTACGGCGAGACGCGCACGTCGCGCCACCTGCCGAACGACATCCTGCGCGAGCTGCACGGCTTCATCCACATGTTCGAGGACACGCCGGAGTTCGTCGCGCGCCACATCATCCGCGAGGCGAAGGTCTATCTCGACTCGCTCGCGCCGCCGTTCTTCAAGGAACTCGTCAAGTACGCGGACGAAGGCTCGTACTCGTGGCACTGCCCGGGCCACTCGGGCGGCGTCGCGTTCCTGAAGAACCCGCTCGGCCAGATGTTCCACCAGTTCTTCGGCGAGAACATGCTGCGCGCGGACGTCTGCAACGCAGTGGACGAACTCGGCCAGCTGCTCGACCACACGGGCCCGGTCGCGGCGTCCGAGCGCAACGCGGCACGCATCTTCAGCGCGGACCACCTGTTCTTCGTGACCAACGGCACGTCGACGTCGAACAAGATCGTCTGGCACGCGACGGTCGCCCCTGGCGACATCGTGCTGGTCGACCGCAACTGCCACAAGTCGATCCTGCATGCGATCACGATGACGGGCGCGATTCCGGTGTTCCTCACGCCGACGCGCAACCATTTCGGCATCATCGGGCCGATCCCGCGCGACGAATTCAAGCCGGAGAACATCCGCAAGAAGATCGAGGCGAACCCGTTCGCGCGCGAGGCGCTGCGCGAGAACCCGGACATGAAGCCGCGCATCCTGACGATCACGCAGAGCACGTACGACGGCGTGGTCTACAACGTCGAGATGATCAAGGACCTGCTCGGCGACCTGCTCGACACGCTGCACTTCGACGAAGCATGGCTGCCGCACGCGACGTTCCACGATTTCTACCGCGACATGCACGCGATCGGCGACGGCCGTCCGCGCACCGGCGCGCTCGTGTTCGCGACGCACTCGACGCACAAGCTGCTCGCGGGCATCTCGCAGGCGTCGCAGATCGTCGTGCAGGATTCGGAGAACCGCACGTTCGACAAGCACCGCTTCAACGAGGCGTACCTGATGCACACGTCGACGAGCCCGCAGTACGCGATCATTGCGTCGTGCGACGTCGCGGCCGCGATGATGGAGCCGCCGGGCGGCACCGCGCTCGTCGAGGAATCGATCGCCGAGGCGATCGACTTCCGCCGCGCGATGCGCAAGGTCGACGCCGAATACGGCGACGACTGGTTCTTCAGCGTGTGGGGCCCGGACAACCTGTCAGAGGAAGGCATCGGTTCGCGGGAGGACTGGATGCTGAAGCCGAACGACCACTGGCACGGCTTCGGCCCGCTGGCGGAAGGCTTCAACATGCTCGACCCGATCAAGGCGACGATCATCACGCCGGGGCTCGACGTCGACGGCGAGTTCGGCGAGACCGGCATTCCGGCCGCGATCGTCACGAAGTACCTGGCCGAGCACGGGATCATCGTCGAGAAGACCGGCCTGTACTCGTTCTTCATCATGTTCACGATCGGCATCACGAAGGGCCGCTGGAACTCGATGGTGACCGAACTGCAGCAGTTCAAGGACGACTACGACAACAACCAGCCGCTGTGGCGCGTGCTGCCGGAATTCGTCGCGCAGCATCCGCGCTACGAGCGCGTCGGCCTGCGCGACCTGTGCACGCAGATCCACGACGTGTACCGCGCGAACGACATCGCCCGCCTGACGACCGAGATGTACCTGTCGGACATGGAACCGGCGATGAAGCCGTCGGACGCGTTCGCGAAGCTCGCGCACCGCAAGATCGACCGCGTGCCGCTCGACGAGCTCGAAGGCCGCGTGACCAGCATCCTGCTCACGCCGTACCCGCCGGGCATTCCGCTGCTGATCCCGGGCGAGCGCTTCAACAAGACGATCGTGAACTACCTGCGGTTCGCGCGCGACTTCAACGAACGCTTCCCGGGCTTCCACACCGACATCCACGGCCTCGTCGCGGAAGAGGTGAACGGCCGCGTCGAGTACTTCGTCGACTGCGTGCGCGACTGATGGCGACGCATGGACGAATCCAGGCGATGCGTGCGGCGCTGGCCGCGCTCGTCGTCTGGGCGGCAGGGTCGGCAGGGCTGGCGGGAGTCGGGGTCGCGCACGCGGAAGTCGCGGCGGCCGACCCGATCGACGTCGCGATGCGGCAGTGTCTCGCGCGGCGCGACCGGTCTTCGCCGGCCGGCCAGATCCAGTGCATGGGCGAGGCGCAGCAGCAGTGGCAGGCCGTGATGGATGGCGCGTACCAGCGCCTGTTGAAGGATGCGCCGGCCGACGCGAGGCGCGGCTGGCAGGACAGCCAGCGCCATTGGCTCACGTGGCGCAAGGACGAAGTGAATCTGCTGAAGGCCGTGTACGACACCACGCGCGGGACGTCGTACGCGATGTCGAGTGCCGACCTGCAACTGCAGCCGGTGCGCGATCGCGCGCTGGCGCTGCGCGGTGCGGCCGATCGCTATGCGCCGCCGCCCGCCGCCGTGCCGGTCGCGGCCACGAGCGGTGCGCAGGGCGGCGCGAGTGATGCGCCGAGCGCGGTCAAACCGAACGCGAGGCCGGCGAACGCGCCGCGCGACCCGGCCGTGCGCCGCGTGCGGCCGTGCGAACAGGACGCCGCGTGCGAGCATGCGCTGTTCGACCTGAACCGCTATTACCAGAAGCTGCGCCGCAAGATGCCCGCGCATTCGGCCGCGACGCTCGTCCGCGCGCAGCGCGCGTGGGTCGGGTTCCGCGATGCGACGGCGCCGCTCGTCGGCGAGGACGGCCGCGTCGACCTGATCGGCGCGCGCATCGCGACGATGAAGCGGCTGTCGGAGACGGCCGGCAACAAGTAAGCGCAATTGCGATGCCGTTTGTTCGGCGATACGGCAAAACGGGCACCTTGGGGTGCCCGTTTTGCATGTGGCGGCCTGCCCGTGGCGCCTATGCGGACGCCGATGTGCCCTGCAGGCCGAACCACGACGGCACGAGCGCGACCGCATCGTCGAGCGACGCGAGCACGTGCAGGCTCAGCGCGACGATTTCGGGCGTCGGCGCCTTCAGGTCGGGCACGGTGACGACCGATGCGCCCGCACCGGCGGCCGATTGCGCGCCGAAGTCGCTGTCCTCGAACGCGACGCAGGCGTGGGCCGGCACGCCGAGCCGCTCGGCCGCGAGCCGGTAGACGGCCGGGTCGGGCTTGCCGCGCGTGACTTCGTCGCCGCCCGCGATCGCGCGGAAGAACGGCAGCACGCCGACCGCGTCGAGCCGCGCGCGGATGACCTCGCACGCGGACGACGACGCGACCGCGCACGGAATGCCGGCCTGCGCGAGTGCGTCGAGCAGCGCGAACGCGCCGGGCTTCAGCGGAAACTTCGGATGCGGTTCGGGCGCCGCGAGCTGCTCGCGCACGCGGATGCGCACCGCGTCGAACGTATCGGGGTTGCCGATCAGCCGCGCCAGGATGACCTGGCCTTCGGCGAACGAACGGCCGACGATCTGCAGGTAGTCGGTGGTGGTCAGCGTGACGCCGTGCGCATTCGACACGTCGATCCACGTGTTCATGATGGTCCGCTCGGAATCGACGAGCAGGCCGTCCATGTCGAAGAGCGCGGCGGAAAAGGTCATCGGCGGCATTCGGGAAGCAGGGCAGGCGATGGGCGGCGCGACGGCCGCCCGAATGAAAAACGGACGCCGAAGGCGTCCGTCCGGAGCAGCAGGCTTACTGGCCGAGCGCGGCGCGCGCGGCCTTGACCGCCGCACGCACCTGGTCGGGCGCGGTGCCGCCCGGATGGTTGCGGCTGGCGACCGAACCCTCGAGCGTCAGGTAGCCGAACACGTCTTCGCCGATCAGGTGCGCGACGTTCGGCAGTTCCTGCTTCATCTCGTCGAGCGTCAGGTCGGCCAGGTCGATGCCGCGGTCGTCGCAGATCTTCACGGCGTGCGCGACGGCTTCGTGCGCATCGCGGAACGGCAGGCCGCGCTTCACGAGGTAGTCGGCGAGGTCGGTGGCGGTCGAGAAGCCCTGCAGCGCGGCCGCGCGCATCGCGTCCGGCTTCACGGTGATGCCGGCAACCATCTCGGCGAAGATCCGCAGCGTGTCGGCGACGGTGTCGACCGTGTCGAACAGCGGTTCCTTGTCTTCCTGGTTGTCCTTGTTGTACGCGAGCGGCTGGCCCTTCATCAGCGTCAGCAGCGCCATCAGGTGGCCGTTCACGCGGCCCGTCTTGCCGCGCGCGAGTTCCGGCACGTCGGGGTTCTTCTTCTGCGGCATGATCGAGCTGCCGGTGCAGAAGCGGTCGGCGATGTCGATGAAGCCGACGCGCGGGCTCATCCACAGCACGAGTTCCTCGGAGAAGCGCGACACGTGCGTCATCACGAGCGCGGAGGCGGCCGTGAATTCGATCGCGAAGTCGCGATCCGACACCGCGTCGAGCGAGTTCGCGCAGATACCGTCGAAGCCGAGCGTCTTCGCCACCGCGTGACGATCGATCGGGTAGCTCGTGCCGGCGAGCGCGGCCGCGCCGAGCGGCAGGCGGTTCACGCGGGTGCGGCAGTCGCGCATGCGTTCTGCATCGCGCGAGAACATCTCGACGTACGCGAGCAGGTGGTGGCCGAACGTGACGGGCTGGGCAACCTGCAGGTGCGTGAAGCCCGGCATGATCGTGTCGGCGTTCTGTTCCGCGAGGTCGAGCAGCGCGCCGCGCAGGTCGTTCAGCAGGCCGCCGATGCGGTCGATCTCGCCGCGCAGCCACAGGCGGATGTCGGTCGCGACCTGGTCGTTACGCGAGCGGCCCGTGTGCAGGCGCTTGCCGGCGTCGCCGATCAGCGCGGTCAGGCGCGCCTCGATGTTCAGGTGGACGTCTTCCAGGTCGAGCTGCCATTCGAATTCGCCGCGCTCGATTTCACCCTTGATCTGCGTCATCCCGCGTTCGATCGCGGCCAGGTCGTCGGCGCTGATGATCTTCTGCGCGGCGAGCATGTTCGCGTGCGCGAGCGAGCCGGCGATGTCGACGAGCGCGAGGCGCTTGTCGAAAAATACCGACGACGTGTAGCGCTTGACCAGCTCGGACATCGGTTCCGAGAAGCGGGCCGACCAGGCCTCGCCCTTTTTGTGCAGTTGGGACGTCATGGCGATTCTTCGAAGGGGATGTTTGGGCGGCGTGCGCCGCCGAGGGAATCCCGCGATTCTAACATTCGCGGGACTGCCCGCCGCGGCGCGCAGCCGTTCGCGGCGGCCTGCCGACCGTGGCTGGCGCAGGCCGGCCCGTTCAGTCGCGCACCAGCACGACCAGCTTCAGGTCCTCGCGGTGCGCGGGCTTCAGCGTGATCTGCTGGTACACGAGGCGGCCGTCGGCCGGATGGTCGAATTCGCGCAGGCCGCCTTCGCGTTCGAACACGTCCTGCGATGCCCAGTACTGCGCGAAAGCGTCGCTGCCGGCGGTCAACGCGTCGATCAGCGCGCGCGTGGGCGCGTCGGTCAGGTGACGGATCGAATCGGCGCGGAATTCGGCCGCGAGCCGCCGCGCGCGGGTTTCCCAGTCGACGATCAGCGTGCGTGCGGCCGGCGACATGAACGTGAAGCGCAGCAGGTTGCGGTCGTGCTCGCCGTCGAGCCAGCCGGAAAAGAGCGCGGCGGCCGGCGCGTTCCATGCGAGGGCGTTCCATTGCCGGTCGAGCACGTACGCGGGCGTCGCGATTGCCGTGACGGTCGCGGCGAGCGTCGGCGGCAGGTCGCCGCCCGCGACGTCGGGCTCGGCCGGGTCGCGCTGCGCGGCCAGTTCGAACAGGTATGCGCGCTCGGCCTTCGACAGTTGCAGCGCGACGGCGATCCGCGCGAGCGCGTCGGCCGACGCCGATACCGGGCGGCCCTGTTCGATCCACGTGTACCAGGTCGGGCTGACGCCGCACAGTTGCGCGACTTCCTCGCGCCGCAGCCCCGGCGTGCGGCGGCGCGGGCCGGGCGGCAGGCCGACGGCCTGCGGCGACAGCCGCTCGCGGTGGGCGCGGATGAATTCGCCGAGTGCGCGGGCGGGCGTGGCGTCGAGCGGCGGGACGGAGACGGAGGACGGGTGGTTCATGCGGAAACGGCGAAATGGAAACGGAGGCGCGGCATCGGTCAGACAGGTGTATCGAATACCAGAATAACTGCTTAACTTGTACTGGTACAAGCGCCGGCCTATTGTAGCGGCTCGCGCGCTGGCAGGGCAGCGGGCGTCCCACAAAACGCGTTGCATGGGGCCGGAGCAGGTGCTGAGGCGTCTGGCGCACCGGCAACAGTACAAAGGAGCGAACGATGAAACACCACGACCAGGTCGCCGACGCATTCGGCACGACGGCTGCCGCCTATCTGACGAGCACGGTCCACGCGACGGGCGCCGATCTGCAGACGCTCGCCGACGCGGTGCGCGCGACGCCCGGCGCCGGGGTGCTCGATCTCGGCTGTGGCGCCGGCCACGCGAGCTTCGCCGTCGCGCCGCACGTGCGCGACGTGGTCGCCTACGATCTCGCCGCGCAGATGCTCGCGACCGTCGACGCCGCCGCGCGCGAACGCGGGCTCGCGAACATCCGTACGCAGCAGGGTCCGGCCGAGCAACTGCCGTTCGACACGGCGACGTTCGACTGGGTCGTGAGCCGGATGAGCGCGCACCACTGGCACGACATGCGTGCGGCGCTCGCCGAAGTGCGCCGCGTGCTGAAACCGGGCGGCCGCGTGCTGATGATCGATATCGCCGGCAACGACCATCCGCTTCTCGACACGTACCTGCAGGCCGCGGAAGTGCTGCGCGACGCGTCGCACGTGCGCGACTACCGGGCGGACGAATGGCTCGCGATGTTCCGCGAAGCCGGCTTCGACGCGCACGTGCACAGCCGCTGGCGGTTGCCGATCGATTTCGATACGTGGGTCGCGCGCATTCGCACGCCGGCCGACAGCGTCGCCGGCATTCGCGCGCTGTGGGCGCATGCACCGGACGAGGTGCGCGGCTACTACGCGGTGCAGCCCGACGGTTCGTTCGAACACGACGCGTTGCTGATCGACGCGCACTGAGCGCGAGGTGTGTCGCTGCGCTTGTGCCCGCGCATGAAAAAAGCCGCGATACGCACCATCGCGTATCGCGGCTTTCAAGACGTCAGTCGGCGCGGAATCGCACCGCGCCGCACGCGGATCAGCCCGTGTTGCGCAGGCCGGCCGCGATCCCGTTGATCGTCAGGTGAATCCCGCGGCGCAGCCGCGCGTTCGTGTCGCCCGCACGGTGGCGCTTGATCAGCTCGACCTGCAGGTGGTTCAGCGGATCGAGATACGGGAAGCGGTTCTTGATCGAGCGCGCGAGCAGCGGGTTGGTCGCGAGGCGGCCTTCGTGACCGGTGATTTCCGCCAGCGCCTGCGACGTGCGCTCCCATTCCGCGACGATCCGCTCGAACACGTGCTTGCGCAGCTTGCGGTCGGAAACGAGCTGCGCGTAGCGCGACGCCACCGCGAGGTCGGTCTTCGCGAGGACCATGTCCATGTTCGACAGCAGGTTCGAGAAGAACGGCCAGGTCTTGTTCATCTTCTTCAGCAGCGCGACGCGCTTCGTGCGCTCGGCGTCGTCCTGCGCGCCGTCGAGGTACGCACTCACCGCGCTGCCGAAGCCGTACCAGCCCGTCAGCAGCAGCCGGCACTGGCCCCACGAGAAGCCCCACGGAATCGCACGCAGGTCCTCGATCTTGCGCTGCTTCGGATCCTGCAGCTTGCGCGAAGCCGGGCGGCTGCCGATGTTCAGCTCGGCGATCTCGGTGATCGGCGTCGACGAGAAGAAGTAGTCGGTGAAGCCCGGGGTTTCATAGACGAGCGCGCGGTACGCGGCCATCGCCGAATCGGACAGCGTCTGCATCGCGGCCTCGAACGCCGGCAACTGTGCGGGCGCGTTGTTCTGCGGCAGGAGCGTGGCTTCGAGCGTCGCGGCGACGACCGTCTCGAGGTTCCGGCGGCCGATCTCCGGGTTCGCGAACTTGCTCGCGATCACCTCGCCCTGTTCGGTCAGGCGGATCTGGCCGTTCACGGTACCGGGCGGCTGCGACAGGATCGCCTGGTAGGTCGGGCCGCCGCCGCGGCCGACCGTGCCGCCGCGGCCGTGGAACAGGCGCAGCGTGATCTTGCGGTCACGGAACAGGTCGACGAGCGCGAGCTCCGCACGATACAGCTCCCAGTTCGACGTCAGGAAGCCGCCGTCCTTGTTGCTGTCCGAGTAGCCGAGCATCACTTCCTGCTCGGCGCCCTGGTGCGCGATCAGCGCGTCGATGCCCGGCAGTGCGAAGTACTCGCGCATGATGCGCGCGGCGTCGCGCAGGTCGGGAATCGTCTCGAACAGCGGGATCACCATCAGGCTGTTCTTCGCATCGCCGCCCGGGACGCCGAGCGCGCCTTCGAGCAGGCCCGTCTCTTTCTGAAGCAGCAGCACCTCGACGAGGTCGCTGACGGTTTCCGTATGCGAAATGATGTAGTTGCGTACCGCACGTGCGCCGAATTGCGCGCGGACTTCGCGCGCCTTCTCGAACACGCCGAGCTCGCTCTGCGCGAGCGCCGAGTATTCGAAGTACGGCGAGCGCAGCGGACGCGGGTCGGCCAGGGCGGCGAGCAGCACGCGCAGCTTGTCTTCCTCGGCGAGCGCCGCGTAGTCGGCCTCGACGCCCGCGCGGGCGAACAGTTCGGCGACCACGGCTTCGTGGATGTCGGAGCTCTGGCGCAGGTCGATGCTCGCGAGATGGAAGCCGAACACTTCGGCCGCGCGCACGAGCGGCGCGAGGCGCGGCGCGGCGAGCGACGTGCCGTGGTGTTCGTCGAGCGACGCGGTCAGCACCTTCAGGTCGGCGACGAACGCTTCGGAATCCGCGTACGGGACCGCACGCACGGGCGGCGCGCCACGGCCTGCGCTGCGCACGGGCACCGTGCCTTCGCCGAGCCGCACGCGCGCGCTTGCGGCGAGGCGCGTGTAGATGCCGATCAGTGCGCGGCGATACGGTTCGTCGACGCGGTGCGGCGACTGGTCGGGCGAAGCTGCCGCGAGCGCCTTCACGGCGTCGTTCGCACCGACGAGCAGGTTCGACACCGACAGCTCGGCGCCGAGCTTGTGCACCTGTTCCAGATAGTGCTCGAGGATCACCGCGGCCTGGCGGTTGATCGCTTCCTCGAGCGTCGGCGCGGTCACGTTCGGGTTGCCGTCGCGGTCGCCGCCGATCCAGCTGCCCATCTGGAAGAACGCGGGTACGCGCGCGGACAGGCCGTGCTCGGCGAGTGCGGCCTCGATGTCGCCGTACAGCGCGGGCAGTTCGTCGAGGAACGTCGCGCGGTAGTACGACAGCGCGTTCTCGATCTCGTCGCCGACCGTCAGGCGCGAGTCGCGCAGCATGCGGGTCTGCCACAGCGCGGTGACGCGCGCGCGCAGCATCGATTCGTTGTGCTGGCGCTCACGGCTCGTCAGTTCCTGGTCGCGCTCGGCGAGCAGGCGCGCGATGTCGTGCTGGGCGTCGAGGATGCTCTTGCGCTGCACTTCGGTCGGGTGCGCGGTCAGCACCGGCACGATCAGCGCATCGTCGAAGAAGCGTTGCAGCAGGCGCTTCGACGCGTTGCCGGTCGTCTTCAGTTGTTCGAGCGCGTACGCGACCGTGCCGGGCTGCGACGCGGAGCCGGCCAGCGCGTGGATGCGGCGGCGGCGGTTGTGGTGGCGGTCTTCCGCGATGTTCGCGAGGTGCGAGAAATAGCTGAACGCACGCACGACGCTCACCGTCTGTTCCGGCGTCAGCTTGCGCAGCTTCTTCTCGAGCGTCTGCGCGGCTTCGCTGTCGTCCTCGCGGCGGAACTTGACGGCCGTCTGGCGAATCGTCTCGACGACGTCGAACACGGTGTCGCCTTCCTGCTCGCGCACGACGTCGCCGAGCAGGCGGCCGAGGAAGCGGATGTCTTCGAACAGCGGGCCGTCCTTGTCCTCGCGCGTGCGCGTGCCGGACTTCGGCGCACCGGCCGTGCGGGCCGCGGTGCGGGCAGCCGGGCCGGCGGCTTTCGTCGCGCGTTTTGTCTGACGTATCGGGTCTTTCGGTTTCGTTGCCGTTTTCGCACGGCCGTTCGCGGTGGTGGCGACGGTGTCCGTCGAGGCGTCGGAGGAGGACAGGGCAGCATTGCGGCGCGCCGTACGCGCCGATCCGGAAGACTTCACGATGGGTTTCCTTGGGAAAGCTCGAGTCAAAAGGAACTGCGGAAACTGCGAAACTGCGGTCAAGCAACCAGCTACGTGCGGCACATCCGCACATCGGCGCCGCGACCCGCTCGGCGGCAGGCCGGGCGCAGGCTCCGGGCCCGGGCGGGCAGGGGCGTGCGTGCTACCATTGTTCGATCTTCAATCCCGTCCTTCGATGTTCCAGCAATGAATTCCGAGACCCCCGCGGCCGGGCCGCAACAGGCACAGCCGCCCGCGACGTTGACGATTGCTTCGCGCGAAAGCCGCCTGGCGATGTGGCAAGCCGAACATGTGCGTGATGCGCTGCGCAAATTATATCCAGCTTGTGACGTGAAAATCCTCGGGATGACGACGCGCGGCGACCAGATTCTCGATCGCACGCTGTCGAAGGTCGGCGGCAAGGGCCTGTTCGTGAAGGAACTGGAGGCTGCGCTCGCCGACGGCCGCGCCGATCTCGCCGTGCATTCGCTGAAGGACGTGCCGATGGCGCTGCCCGACGGGTTCTCGCTCGCCGCGATCATGGAGCGCGAGGACCCGCGCGACGCATTCGTGTCGAACGACTACGCGTCGCTCGACGCGCTGCCGGCCGGCGCCGTGGTCGGCACGTCGAGCCTGCGCCGCGAAGCGATGCTGCGCTCGCGCTACCCGCACCTGGACGTGCTGCCGCTGCGCGGCAACCTCGACACGCGCCTGTCGAAACTCGATCGCGGCGACTACGCGGCGATCATCCTCGCGGCCGCCGGCCTGAAACGCCTCGGCCTGGAAGCGCGCATTCGCACGCTGATCGACGTCGAAGCGAGCCCGCCCGCCGCGGGCCAGGGCGCGCTCGGCATCGAGATCGCATCGCATCGCCACGACGTCGCCGCATGGCTCGCGCCGCTGCACGACCCGCAGACCGCGCTCGCGGTCGAGGCCGAGCGGATGGTGTCGCGCGCGCTCGGCGGCAGCTGCGAGGTGCCGCTCGCCGCGCACGCGGTGTGGCGCGCGGGCGAACTGTACCTGACGGGCCGCGTGTCGACGACCGACGGCAAGCGCGTGCTGACGGCCGAGGAGTGCGGGGCCGTGATGACCGTCGCCGATGCGCTCGCGCTCGGCCGCGCGGTATCCGACGAACTCGAGGCGCAAGGCGCGCTCGACATCGTCCGGGCGCTGCTCGCGGGCTCGCAGGCGGCCGGCAAGGGCGACGCCTGATGGCGGGCGGCGCGCGCGCGTTCACCGCTGTCCTGACGCGCCCGGACGGCCAGTCCGGCGCGCTTGCGTCGCAACTGGCCGCGGCCGGCTGCGACGTGCTCGAATTTCCGTTGATCGACATTGCGCCGGTCGACGATCCGGCGCCGCTCGACGCGGCATTCGCGGCGCTCGCCGACTACGCGCTGGTGATTTTCGTATCGCCGAACGCGATCGACCGCGCGCTCGCGCAGTACGGCGCGATCTGGCCGAACGCGCTGCCGGTCGGCGTGGTCGGGCCCGGCAGCGTCGCGGCGCTCGAGCGTCATGGCATCGCGGCGCCCGCGCATCGCGTGATCGCGCCGCAGGCGCCGGCCGACGGTGGCGTACCCCATTACGATTCGGAAAGCCTGTTCGCGAGCATCGAGGCCGCGTTCGGCGGCGCGCAGGCGCTGGCGGGCAAGCGCGTGCTGATCGTGCGTGGCGACGGCGGGCGCGAATGGCTCGCCGAACGATTGCGCGAGGCCGGTGCGGACGTCACGCTCGTCGCCGCGTACCGGCGCGTCGTGCCCGAGCCGCGCGTCGGCGCGTGGGAGCGCGTGCATGCGCTGCTCCACGGCGAACCGCATGCGTGGCTCGTCACGAGCTCGGAAGGCGTGCGCAACCTGCACGAACTCGCGCGGGCGCATCTGAACGATGCCGAGATCGACGCGCTGAAGCACGCGCCGCTCGTGACGCCGCATCCGCGGATCGAGCAGACCGCGCGTTCATTGGGTTTTGATAGGATTACGCTGACCGGCGCGGGCGATGAGCGCATCGTCCGCGCGTTTCGAACGATGGCCGACGAGGCCGTCCAACCGGCGACAGCCGCACCGGTGACTAAACGCATGACAGATACCAACGATTCCAAAAGCGTCGCTTCCCAGCCGGCCGCTGCATCCGCACCGCCGTCCCGTCCTGCCTACATGGGCGCCGAACCGCCCGCGCGCCGCGGCGGCAGCGCGGTGCTGTGGTTCGTCGTCGTCGTGCTCGGCTGCGCGGCGGGCGTCGGCGGCTACGCGCTGAACCGCAAGATCGACCGGCTCGACGGCACGTTCGTCACGCGCCAGAAGGCGCTCGACGCGCAGACGGCCGAGACGCGCATGAAGACCGAGCAGGCGCTCGCGAGCACGCACCAGGTCGACACGCAGCTTGCGCAGCTCGACGGCAAGCTCGCCGACGCGCAGAGCGCACAGCAGGCGCTGCAGCAGCAATACCAGGATCTGTCGCGCAACCGCGATGCGTGGATGCTCGAGGAAATCGACCAGATGCTGTCGAGCGCGAGCCAGCAGCTTCAGCTGACCGGCAATACGCAACTCGCGCTGATCGCGCTGCAGAACGCCGACGCGCGCCTCGCAACGTCGCAGAGCGCGCAGGCCGTCACGGTCCGCAAGGCGCTCGCGCTGGACATCGAGAAGCTGAAGGCCGCACCGGCCGCCGACCTCACGGGCCTGGCGATCAAGCTCGACGATGCGATCGCGAAGATC
The DNA here is from genome assembly GCF_011753045.1 of Burkholderia sp. Ap-955. Lineage (NCBI taxonomy): Bacteria > Pseudomonadati > Pseudomonadota > Betaproteobacteria > Burkholderiales > Burkholderiaceae > Burkholderia > Burkholderia sp. Ap-955. The sequence goes on along the minus strand of NZ_VWWH01000018.1, from coordinate 82,491 downwards.
GACGCGCTGCCGCTGTCCGGCGAGGCGATCGTCCCGCACGAGGCGCCGAAGGCCGCGCCGGCCGACGCCGCGTCGTCGGCCGTGGCCGGCGAGCCGCGCTGGAAGGTGTGGTGGCACGACTTCTCGGCCGGCCTCGGCCAGCAGTTGAAGGGGCTCGTGCAGGTGCGCCGCATCGACAACGCGGACGCGATGCTCGCGTCGCCCGACCAAGGCTACTTCGTGCGCGAGAACGTGAAGCTGCGCCTGTTGACCGCCCGCCTGTCGCTGCTCGCGCGCAACGACAGCGCGATGAAGGCCGACCTGCACGCCGCACAGGCGTCGCTCGGGAAGTATTTCGACCAGGCATCGAAGGACACGCAGACCGTCGAGGATCTGCTCAAGCAGGTTGACGGCGCATCGCTGACGGTTGCGGTGCCGAACCTGAACACGAGCCTGAACGCCGTTCAGCAGTTCAAGAGCCGGGGGTAACGATGACGCTTCGAGGAATCGTCTGGCTCGCGGTCCTGTTCGCGATCGCCGCTGCGCTTGCCACCGTCGGCCGCTTCGATGCGGGGCAGGTGCTGCTCGTCTATCCGCCGTACCGGATCGACGTGTCGCTGAACCTGTTCGTGATCGCCATCGTCGTGCTGTTCATCGTCGTGTATGCGCTGCTGCGCATCGTGCGCAACATCTGGCGCATGCCGCAGCGGGTCGCCGCGTATCGGGCGCGTTCGCGCAACGAGAAGGCACAGGCATCGCTGCGCGACGCGATCGCGAACCTGTACGCGGGCCGCTTCTCGCGCGCGGAGAAGGCCGCGCGTGAAGCACTGTCGGTCGATGCGAACCTGGGCGCCGCGAGTCTCGTCGCGGCCACTGCCGCGCACCGGATGCACGAGTACACGCGCCGCGACGACTGGCTGTCGAAGGTCGACGCGCCGGAATGGCAGGACGCGCGGCTGCTCGCCGCGGCCGACATGCGCGCGGATGCGCGTGATGCCGACGGCGCGCTGGCCGCGCTGGCCGACCTGCAGGCGGGCGGCAAGCGCATCCATGCACAGCAGGTCGCGCTGCGCGCGCAGCAGCAGTTGAAGAACTGGGCCGAGGTGCTGAAGCTTGCGAAGGCGCTCGAGAAGCGCGAGGCGCTGCATCCAGCTGCGGCCGTGCGGCTGCGCCAGCAGGCCGCGGAAAACCTGCTGCGCGAACGCCGGCACGACCCGGACGCGCTGCTCGAGGTGTGGCAGTCGCTGTCGCCGGTCGAGCGCCAGTCGCCGCGTCTCGCCGATCTCGCCGCCGATCTGCTCGTCCCGCTCGAGCGCCGCAACGAAGCGCGCCGCATCGTCGAGGACGCGCTGGCGCACAACTGGGATGCGCGCCTGCTGCGCCGTTACCCGGATACGGCCGGCGCCGATGCGCTGCCGCTGATCCAGAAGGCGGAAGGGTGGAAGAAGGATCACCCGGAGGATGCCGACCTGCTGTTCGCGCTCGGTCGCCTGTGCCAGCAGCAGCAGCTGTGGGGCAAGGCGCAGTCGTTCCTCGAATCGGCACTGAAGCTGGCCGACAACGAGGCGCTGAAGGTGCGTGCGCATCGCGCGCTCGCGCGCCTGTTCGAGCATCTCGGCGAAACCGACAAGGCGGCGAAGCACTACCGCGAAAGCGCGCTGGCGATTACGGTGGTTTGATGCCGGTTACTCGGGCTGCCTGTTGCAGGCGACCCGCGCAACCCGCGTAAAAAAGCCCCGAATGTGCCGGAAGGCCTTCGGGGCTTTTTTTCGTCCAGGGTGGACCTGGGCGGCACGTCATGCGCCGAGTTTTGGAGCGGTGAGTCATCGTTGGCGGGATACCGAACCCGCATCTCTCGGGCCGGGAGTGTGCGGAAGCAGAAACGCCCCGCCGGCCGGAGCGGTTCCGGCCAGCGGGGCGTTTCGGGTGTCGATCGGTTATCGGCCGGCGGGCGTCATGCGCCCGACGTTACTTGTCGACCAGCCGCTTCGGCACCGACAGCGCAAGCAGCCCGCCGAGTACGAGGAACCCGGCGAGCATGTACATGCCCGAATCGTTGGCGCCCGTTGCCTGCTTGAGCCAGCCCATCATGTACGGGCTCAGGAAGCCGGCGAGGTTGCCGATCGAGTTGATCATCGCGATGCCGGCCGCGGCCGCGGTGCCGCCGAGGAACGCGGTCGGCAGGCTCCAGAACAGCGGCAGCGTCGTCAGGATGCCGATCGTCGCGAGCGTGAGGCCAAGCATCGCGAGCGCGGTCTGGTGCGCCCAGATCACCGACAGCACGAGCCCGAGCGCGCCGATCGCGGCCGGAATCGCGACGTGCCAGCGGCGCTCGCGGTGCCGGTCCGCGCTGCGTGCGATCAGGATCATCGCGACCACGGCGGCCGCATACGGAATGGCCGACAGCAGGCCGATCATGAACGTGTCGGTCACGCCGGTGGCCTTGATGATGGTCGGCAGCCAGAAGCCGACGCCGTAGAGCCCCATCACGAATGAGAAGTAGATCAGCGCCATCAGCCACACGCGCGGGCTCGACATCACGGCGCCGAGCGGCGGGTCTTCCTTGGTGGCTTCTTCAGCATCGACGTTGCGCGTGAGCAGCGCCTTTTCTTCGTCGGTCAGCCAGTTGGCCTTCTCGATCCGCTCGTCCAGCTTGAGGAACACGACCACGCCGACCAGCACCGACGGGATACCCTCGAGCAGGAACAGCCATTGCCAGCCGTGCCATCCGCTGATGCCGTCGAACGCCTTCAGGATGAAGCCCGAGAGCGGCCCGCCGATCACGCCGGACAGCGCGACGGCCGTCATGAAGAACGTCGTCATCCGGCCGCGCCGGTGCGCGGGATACCAGTAGGTGAGGTAGAGGATCACGCCGGGGAAGAAGCCCGCCTCGGCGACGCCGAGCAGGAAGCGCATCACGTAGAACATCGCGGGCGTCGTGACGAACATCGTCAGGATCGAGATCACGCCCCACGTCGCCATGATCCGCGCGATCCACACGCGTGCGCCGACCCTGTGCAGGATGATGTTGCTCGGCACTTCGAAGAGGAAATAGCCGAAGAAGAAGATCCCGGCGCCGAGCCCGTAGACGGTGTCGCTGAGGTTCAGGTCGGTCGCCATCTGCAGCTTCGCGAACCCGACGTTCACGCGGTCGAGATACGCGACCACGTAGCACAGCAGCAGGAGCGGCACGAGCCGCCACGACACCTTGCGATAGGTTGCTTCCTCGAATGCGCCGGACGAGCCCGGCAGCGACTGCGTCGATGTTGCCATGTTGTCTCCTGTCGATCAAAGTTAGCGCTTTAGCGGTTACTTGGATCCCATGCACCGCTGTCCTTGTAGTTGGCCGGGGCCGGCGTATCGATGCCAGGCCCGGTTTCGTGCGAAGCAATGCTTGGATGTCGGCCGATGGGTGTATTCCGGCGCGACAGGAGCGGCTAGATGCAGCGTCCGCCGTCGACTTCGAGACAAACACCCGTGATGAATTCAGCTTCGTCGGAGGCAAGGTAAAGCGCCGCGTTCGCGATGTCCTGCGGCGTCGAGAAGCGGCCGAGCGGGATCGTCGCGAGGAACCGGCTGCGGTTCTCGGGGGTGTCCTCGCAGCCCATGAATTCGGTCATCAACGCGGTTTCGCCGAGCACGGGGTTGATGCAGTTCACGCGGATGCGGTCGGCGCCGAGCTCGGCAGCGAGCGACTTGCTTGCGGTGATCATCGCGCCCTTCGTGCTGTTGTACCAGACGAGGCCCGGGCGCGGCCGCACGCCGGCCGTCGACGCGACGTTCACGAACACGCCGCCGCCCTGTTCGCGGAAGTACGGCACGAAGGTCTGCACGCACCAGAACAGGCTTTTCATGTTGACCGCGTACACGCGGTCGAATTCGGCCTCCGTTACATCGAGCACCGGCTTGTTGCGGTGCGTGGTGCCTGCGTTGTTCACGACGATCTGCACCGCATGGAAATCGTCGAGCGCGGCTTGCAGCAGCGCGTGCCAGTCGTCCTGCCTCGACACGTCGCCGGCCACCGCGATGGCCTTGCCGCCCGCGAGCGCGATTTCGCTCGCGACGCGCTCGGCTGCCGCGCCGTTCAGGTCGTTGACGACGACGTTCGCGCCTTCGCGCGCATAGGTCTTCGCGATGCCTTCGCCGAATCCCGAGCCGCCGCCCGTGACGATTGCCGTCTTGCCGCTCAACCGCATGGTGTGTCTCCTGTGCTGGATATGAGTGTCGTCGTGCTTCGGCACGCGGCCGGGCGCTGCCGGCCGCGTGCCAAGTGCTGCTTGCGGCGCGGTCAGCCGTGCCGGATCGCGATCGTTTTCAGTGCGGTGAAGCCGTACAGTGCCTCGAAGCCTTTCTCGCGGCCATGCCCCGAGTGGCCGACGCCGCCGAACGGCAGCTCGACGCCGCCGCCCGCGCCGTAGTTGTTGATGAACACCTGGCCCGCCCGCAGGCGCCGTGCGAGACGCATCTGGCGCGCGCCGTCGCGCGTCCAGATGCCCGCGACGAGGCCGTACGGCGTGCCGTTCGCCAGCGCGACGGCTTCGTCCTCGTCGACGAAACGCATCGCGGCGAGCACGGGGCCGAACACTTCCTCCTGCGCGAGCCGGTGCGACGGCGGCACGTCGCGCAACAGCGCGGGCGCCTGGTAGAAGCCGCTTTCGGGCGCGTCGGCGACGACCTGCCCGTGCGCGGCCATCGGAATGCCGTCGTGCTGTGCATCGGACAGGAAATCCCACACGCGCTGCTGCTGCTTTGCGTTGATCAGCGGGCCGCAGTCGAGGTCGGCGCGGCTCGGGCCGACGCGCAGCCCGTTGAACGCGGTGGCGAGGCGCTCGACGAGCGGCTCGTACACCGCGCGCTCGATCAGCACGCGGCTGCCGGCCGAGCAGGTCTGCCCGCCGTTCTGCACGATCGCGGACACGAGCACGGGCAGCGCCGCTTCGAGATCGGCGTCGGCGAACACGATCTGCGGCGACTTGCCGCCGAGTTCGAGCGTGACGGGTACGTGGTTCTCGGCCGCCATCTGCGTGACCAGCTTGCCGGTGGCCGGCGAACCCGTGAACGAGATGTGGTCGATGCCGGGATGGCGCGCGAGTGCGGCGCCGGCTTCATGGCCGTAGCCGGTGACGATGTTGAGCGCACCGGCCGGCAGCCCGGCCTCGACGGCCAGCTCGGCGACGCGCAGCAACGACAGGCACGCATCCTCGGCCGGCTTGACGACACAGGCATTGCCGGCCGCGAGCGCGGCGCCGACGCTGCGCCCGAAGATCTGCATCGGGTAGTTCCACGGCACGATGTGGCCCGTGACACCGTGCGGCTCGCGCACCGTCAGCACCGTGTAGCCGGCTTGATAGGGGAGGGTTTCGCCGTGCAGCTTGTCGGCGGCGCCTGCATAGAACTCGAAGTAGCGCGCGAGCGCGGCTGCGTCGGCGCGTGCCTGTTTCAGCGGCTTGCCGGTGTCGCGCGCTTCGATCGCGGCGAGTTCCTCGATCGAGGCGGCGACACGCGCCGACAGCCGCATCAGCACGCGGCCGCGCTCGGCGGCGCTGGCGGCGCCCCACGGGCCCGCGAATGCGTCGCGGGCCGCGGCGACCGCGCGCTCGATGTCGGGCGCCGTGCCGCGGGCGATCGACGCGAATGGCTGGCCGTCGGACGGATCGACGACCGCGATGGTTTCCAGTTGCGCGGGCAACGTCCATTCGCCCGCGATGAAGTGCTTCGCCTCTTCCATGCCAGCTCCTGTCGACCCGAGTTAGCGCTTCAGCGCTCACCCAGGCCCCATGTTTCGCGGTCGGCCGGCGACAGCGCTTCAACCGCCGACGCCGATTCCATGTAACGCCGCCGGTGGTTCGACGGCCGGGCATCCGGAACGATTATCGGCCGATCGTCATCCGGACGCCACCGGTCGATTGGCTATAATGGCGCATTCCCTTGCGGGACGCCTGCGGCGATGCATCAGCCGCGGCGCCCTGTCCCGAATTCCCATCGACCTACAGAGAGTGCTCATGAGCTTCAATCATGTTCCGGCCGGCAAGGACCTGCCGCAAGATTTCAACGTGATCATCGAGATTCCCGCGCAAAGCGATCCGGTGAAGTACGAGGCGGACAAGGAACTGGGCCTTCTCGTCGTCGACCGCTTCATCGGCACGGGCATGCGCTATCCGGTGAACTACGGCTACATCCCGCAGACGCTGTCGGGCGACGGCGATCCGGTCGACGTGCTCGTGATCACGCCGTTCCCGCTGCTGGCAGGCTCGATCGTGCGCTCGCGCGTGCTCGGCATGCTGCAGATGACCGACGAGTCGGGCGTCGACGCGAAGCTGGTCGCCGTGCCGCACGACAAGATCTGCCCGATGACGGCAAACCTGAAGTCGATCGACGACGTGCCCGAGTACCTGAAGGACCAGATCAAGCACTTCTTCGAGCAATACAAGGCGCTCGAGAAGGGCAAGTGGGTGAAGGTCGAAGGCTGGGCGGGCATCGAAGCCGCGCACAAGGAAATCACCGACGGCGCAGCGAACTACAAGAAGTAAGCGGCGTACCGGCCGACGGCCGGTTCGTGCGAAACGCAAACCGCGTGTGTCTCCTCAGGAGGCCGCGCGGTTTTGTTTTGTGCGCTGGGGGCGTTTGTGCGCGGAGACGGGCACGGCCGCAGGCGACGTGGCGGTGGACGGCGCGTCCTTCGTGCGCTTCGCGCGGCGAGGGGCAACGGGAGCCTCGGGCGCTTCGGCGGCTTGGGTAGCAGACGGGCGGCGGCGGGCCGGTGCGGGCGCGGTGTTTTCGCGTCCGTTCGTAACGGGTTTGCCGCTGGCTGCCTGCGCTTTTCCTTTCGACGAAAAAGGCGCGGCCGGTTTGTCCTTTTTTACCGGGGTGTCGCGCGATGAGGTCTTTCTTGCGATCGCATCGCTGTCGGGCTTCTTGCGTTTCGCGACCGGTGCGGATTTTGTCGCCTTGGGAGGCTTGGCGGCTTTTGCAGGCTTGTCGACCTTTTCGGCTTTCCCGGCCTTCTTCGGGCTTTTGCCCGTCTCGACCGTCTTCTCCGCACTATCGACGTTCTTCGCCTTCTTCCGCCCGCGCGCACCGGCCTTCGACCCGGCCGCGTCACCGCTCGTATCGACGGCCACCACGGCCGGCAGTACCGACTCCAGTGTCCGCAGCCCGGCCGCCAGTTCCCGCTTCTGCACCGCCGTGAGCCGTTTCACCCAGTATTCGGCGCGGGACGCGCTCGACCGGTCGGGCAGCGGAAACGACGCGAGCACCGCGCGCGGCTTGCGCGAGCGCGTATAGCGCGCGCCCTTGCCGGATGCGTGCTCGTCGAAGCGGGCGGCAACGTCGGTCGTGATGCCCGTATAGACGCTGTCGTCGGCGCATTCGATCAGATACAGAAACCAGGACATGGCAGGCCGGCGGGATGCGAAGCCGCCAGTGTCTCAGAAAAAGTGCCCGTCAACGCCACCGATCGCCGTGCCCGTCGCGGAAGCGGCTCGGCGCCGCGCCGAGTTCGCGCGTGAAGAAGCGCGTGAACGCGCTCGTCGAACGGAAGCCGACCCGCGCGCCGATCTCGCCGATCGGCAGTTGCGTATTCAGCAGCAGGTCGCGCGCTTCACCGAGCCGCGCCTGCGCGACGAGCGCGTGAAACCCGACCGCTTCGCGATGCAGCCGCCGGCGCAGTGTCCAGCGCGACATCGCGAAGCGCGCGCAGACGTGCTCCATCAATGTGTCGGCCGGCACGTCGGCGTCGTCGGACGTGCGCAGCCAGTCGCGCACGCATTGCTCGACCGACGAGCCGAACGTCGAGCGGGCACGCACGCGCTCGCGCGCGGCGTCGGCCGCATGGCGCTGGATGTCCGCGAGCGGCGCGTTGTAGCGCTCGAACGGTGTGTCGAAGCGCGCTGAGCGCAGCACGACGCGGTTGCATGCGGCATCGAACGACACCGCCGCGCCGAGGAGGTCGCGCAACGCGGCCGTCGGCGCGAACGCGCGGCCCGCGAACGCGGCTTCGTCGATCCGCACGTGCGGATCGTACAGGCGCGCGAGCGCGACGAGGATCGCGAAATTCGCGAACGCGCTGCTGGCGGGCCGGCCGTCACCCTCGTTCACGTACTCGAGTGCGATCGCGTCGCCCGTTTCATGCGCGAAAAGCCAGTCGACGTTGCCGATCAGTTCGCGGTAGCGCAGGTAGCCGTGCAGCGCGTCGCGCAGCGTCGCGGCGTTGCAGGTGATGCCCGCGAGCTCGGGGAACGGTGCGAGCCACGGCACGACCTGCGGCGGCGGCCGATGCCAGGACAACGGCCAATCGCTCATCAGCCGCATCGCGGCGACGTGCCGATCGCCGGGGATGCGCCGCGCGTCGTCGGCGAGATCGGCCGCGCCGATGCCGAGCGTCGCATACAGCGGCGCGACGTCGAAGCCGTTGCGGCGCATGTCGTCGAGCGCCTGTCGGTAGACCCGGACGGATACCGATTTCTGTCGTAACTCCATGTCTCTCTCCATGACCTTCGGGTTGCCCCCGCTGCGAGAGGTCAGGTACTGCTCCTGCCGGTCAAGCATGGTGACCGGTCGATTTTTTAAACTGGGACGCTGGAGTGTGGTGACAAGTACAACAGATCGATTCAGGCGGATCAATGAAAACTTCGCCGTTCCGGCGTTCGACGATTGCGTCGCGTGGGCGATCGAGGCGCTGCCGACGACGGTGACGCTCGCCGCGCACGGAGCCGAAGGAGCCGTGTGGCATGCGGCGAAGCCGGCCGTGACTTCGTCGCATGCCGGTGCGTTTGATGACGTTACTTGCCGCTGCGCCGGAACGGATCGTGTTCGCGCAGTTCGTCGACGTACGCATGGATATGCTCGGTCTCGCGTTCGAGAAAGCGTGCGACCGCGTCCGAGAACGCCGGGTGCGCGAGCCAGTGCGCGGAGTGCGTGACGGTCGGCAGGAAGCCGCGCGCGAGCTTGTGTTCGCCCTGTGCGCCGCCTTCGAACGTATCGAGCCCGGCCTCGATGCAGAATTCGAGCAACTGGTAGTAGGCCGTTTCGAAATGCAGGCAGGGCACGTGTTCGAGCGCGCCCCAATAGCGGCCATACAGCGTGCCGCCACCGTTTTCGCCGCGCCGGTAGACGGCGAGCGCACTCGCGATCGGCTGCCCGCCGGCTTCCGCGATCACGAGCAGCAGGTTCTCGGGCATCGTCGCGCCGATCGTGCGGAAGAAGTCGAGATTCAGGTACGGGCTCGAATAGTGTTCGCGATAGGTCTGCCGGTAGCAGCGCGAGAAGAAGCGCCAGTCGGCGTCGGTGATCTGGTCGCCGGTGAGCCGCCGGAACGTCACGCCCGCGTCGTGCACCTTACGCCGCTCGGCACGGATGTTCTTGCGCTTCTTCTGCTCGAGCGTGCCGAGGAAATCGTCGAAGTGGCGGTAGCGGTCGTTGATCCAGTGGAACTGCACGCCTTCGCGCAGCATCATCCCCATCGATTCGAGGAGCGCCGCTTCGTCGCCGGTCGGGAACAGCACGTGCAGCGACGACACGTCGCTCTGCTCGGCGAACGCGAGCAGCGTGGCCGCGAGCCGGCGGCGCGCGTCGTCGTCGGCCGCGAGCAGGCGCGTGCCCTGCACGGGCGTGAACGGCACCGCGCACAGCAGCTTCGGGTAGTAGGGCAGGTCGTTGCGCTGGTACGCGTCGGCCCAGGCCCAGTCGAACACGTATTCGCCGTACGAATGCTGCTTCGCGTAGACGGGCGCGGCGGCCGCGAGGCGGCCGGTGCGCTCGTCGGTCAGCGTGACGAAGTGCGGCGACCAGCCGGTATCGTCGACTGCGCAGCGCGCGACGTGCAACGCGTCGAGGAATTCGTGGCGCAGGAAGGGCGTCGGCTGCGCGTCGCGGGCGAGCAGCGCGTTCCATTCTTCGGCCGGCACCTCCGCGGGGGACGACAGGATGCCCGTGCGATAATCGATGCGTTCGTGTTTCAAGCGTGAATCCGTACCGTTCTGTGTCGCCGGATGCGCGGGCCTGCGTGGCCCGCACCGGGACGATTTCGTCAGCCGTTCAGGGCGCGCCGCCGGGCTGCGCCGATCCCGCCATGAAGACCCGACTCGCTCTCGCCCAGATCAACGTCACCGTCGGCGACTTCGCCGGCAACGTCGCACGGATCGTCGCGGCCGCACGCGCCGCGCACAACGATGGTGCGCAGCTGATGGTCGCGCCGGAACTCGCGCTGTCCGGCTATCCACCGGAAGACCTGCTGCTGCGGCCCGCGTTCTACGCGGCGGCGACCTCGGCACTCGACGCGCTCGCCGACGCGTTGAAAGCATTCGACGGGCTCGCGGTGCTGGTCGGCCATCCGCTACGAAGCATGGGCGAAGGCGCGCACGCGCCAGCCGTCGATGGTAATGCAAACCGCCCGATCGAGCGCGGCGTGCCGCCCACCGATACCTACAACGCGGTATCGCTGATCGTCGGCGGCGAGATCCTCGGCACCTATCGCAAGCAGGATTTGCCCAACGCCGAGGTGTTCGACGAGAAGCGCTATTTCGCGACGGACGCCGAGCCGCTCGTGTTCGAGCTGAACGGCGTGAAATACGGCGTGATCATCTGCGAGGATGCGTGGCACGCATCGGCCGCGCAGATTGCCAAGGCGGCCGGCGCGCAGGTGCTGCTGATCCCGAACGGCTCGCCGTACCACATGAACAAGGAAGCGGTGCGCTTCGACATCCTGCGCGCACGGATTCGCGAAACCGGGTTGCCGATGGTGTACGTGAACCTCGTCGGCGGCCAGGACGAGCTCGTGTTCGACGGCGGCTCGTTCGTGCTCGATGCGCAGGGCGCGCTCGTCGCGAAGATGCCGCAGTTCGACGAAGGGCACGCAATCGTCGAATTCGACGGCGCGCGGCCGCTGCCGGGCCCGATCGCGCCCGAGCTGTCGACGGACGCGCAGGTGTACCGCGCGCTCGTGACGGGCGTGCGCGACTACATCGGCAAGAACGGGTTTCCGGGCGTGCTGATCGGGCTGTCGGGCGGCGTCGATTCGGCGCTGGTGCTGGCCGTCGCATGCGATGCGCTCGGGCCGGAGCGCGTGCGCGCGGTGATGATGCCGTCGCGCTTCACGGCCGACATCTCGACCACCGACGCGGCGGAGATGGCGCGGCGCGTCGGCGTGCGCTACGACGAGATCGCGATCGCGCCGATGTTCGATGCGTTCCGCGCATCGCTCGCGGGCGAGTTCGCGGGCCGTGCGGAAGACGCGACGGAGGAGAACATCCAGGCGCGCATTCGCGGCACGCTGCTGATGGCGCTGTCGAACAAGTTCGGCTCGATCGTGCTGACGACGGGCAACAAGAGCGAGATGGCGGTCGGCTACTGCACGCTGTACGGCGACATGGCCGGCGGGTTCGCGGTGATCAAGGACATCGCGAAGACGCTCGTGTACCGGCTGTGCCGCTATCGCAACGAAACGGCCGACTACCCGCTGCGCGACGTGATCCCCGAGCGGATCCTCACCCGCGCGCCGTCGGCCGAACTGCGCGAGAACCAGACCGACCAGGACAGCCTGCCGCCGTACGACGTGCTCGACGCGATCATGCGGATGTACATGGAAGAGGACCGGCCGCTCGCCGAGATCGTCGCGGCCGGTTATGCGCAGGCCGACGTCGAACGCGTGACGCGGCTCATCAAGATCAACGAATACAAGCGCCGCCAGGCGCCGATCGGCATTCGCGTCACGCATCGCGCGTTCGGGCGCGACTGGCGCTATCCGATCACGTCACGTTTCACCGAACGTCTCGATTGAGCGGTGCTGGGCCGCATGCGGCCCGCAGGCTTACAATCGGGGTCGCGATTTTTCATCCAAACGAGCATTGGGGGACAACCACCATGAAACGCATCACTGCCATCATCAAGCCGTTCAAGCTGGACGAAGTCCGCGAAGCGCTCGCCGAAGTGGGTCTCACGGGCCTGACCGTGACGGAAGTGAAGGGCTTCGGCCGCCAGAAGGGCCATACCGAGCTGTATCGCGGCGCCGAATACGTCGTCGACTTCCTGCCGAAGATGAAGATCGAGGTGGTCGTTGCGGAAGCGCAGGTCGACCAGGTGATCGATGCGGTGATCGGCGCGGCGCGCACCGGCAAGATCGGCGACGGCAAGATCTTCGTATCGGACGTCGAGCGCGTGATCCGTATCCGCACCGGCGAAGAGAACGAAGCGGCCGTCTGAGCGCCGCGTCCGCGCCATTCGATCACTTCCCAGCCGCTTCGGCCGATCGGGCCACGGGTCGCAAGAACTCGCCGCCCAAGAAAAAACGGTGCGGATACCCGGTTGGGTACCGCACCGATACGCGCCTCTCGCAGCAGCGTGGAAAGTGTTGTCGAATCGTTCTTTGACGGCGCCTGATCAGAACAGGTGCTGGATGCCGGCGTAGACGCCGGTCTGGCTGCCGCCCGGATGCGGGTTGCCGGTCGACACGGCGGTGCCTGCACCGTTCGCGTTCAGACCGAAGTTGGCCGACGAGCTGTTGCGCACCGTCGCGGCCTGCAGGTCGAACAGCGTGCGCTTCGAGATGTTGTACGAACCGCCGATCGTGTAGATGTTCGCGTTGCCGCCGCCGTGGTTCGCGTTCACGTGATACACGGCCGCGATCAGCGCCGCTGCCGGCGTTGCCTGCCACGTCACGCCGCCCCACACTTGTTGGGTACCGGTCACGCCGGCGTTCACTGCCGGACCGCCGCTGCCGTCGGCGCGCGATGCCTGGTAGGCCGCCTGAACCTTGAACTGGCCGAGGAACACGTTCACGCCCGCGAAGTATTCACGCGAGTAGTTGAACACGTCCGAGAAGCGACCGTTGCTGTCGCGCGTTTCGTCGTAGATGCCGCGCAACTGGAACAGCGAGTTCGTGTAGGTGACCTGACCGCCCATTGCACGGCCCGGTTGGCCGGCCGTCGTGTTGCCGTTGAAGCTGGTCGAGTTCGAGAACGAGAACTGGCCGTAGAAGTCGAGGCCGTAGAGCGACGGCGACTGGTACGACACGTTGTTGCTGGTCTTGTTCCAGTTGCGGCCGCGCACCAGCGATGCCGTCGACCAGGCCGACTGGCCGAACGGGTCGAAGTCCCATACGCCGTTGGCGATCGCGAGCTCGCGACCCAACAGCAGCGTACCGTATTGGTCGTTCGAGATACCGACGGTCGCGAAACGATCCCAGATCGAGCCGCTGAAGCCGCCCGTCATCGTGTTGAACGCGCCTTCGAGGTGGAACAGGACCTTGTTGCCGCCGCCGATGTCCTCGCTACCCTTCAAGCCCCACAGGCTCGTGCCCCAGTCGCCGCTTTCCGCGCGCACTTGGTGGCCGTTTTGCAGGCCGTTCAGGTATTCGATGCCTGCATCCAGGCGGCCATACAGCGTGACGCTGCTCTGCGCGTGCGCCGTCACCACCCCAGCAGCCATCAGCGCGGCCGCGACCAAAGCTTTCTTCATCATCTCCTCCATACCCTGTCAAAAAGTCAACCCAGACTGCACGAGATGCCCGGAGCGCGAGCGCCGGGCAAAAGCGGGATAACCAGGGAGACCTCGTGCAGGGCCGGTAAGCGCAGCACGCGGGCAAGCGGACGGAAAACCGTTGAGCGGTCCCGCGCAGCCGGGTCGGCCTGCGGGGTCTCCTTGTAGTGTCGTGAAGCTAAACTACATTTCACGAACTTCGTTTTGCTACTTTGGTTACTAATTTAGCAAAAATACAATTTTGTGGCGATGGAAATCGTTGTTTGACTAACACGTGTCGCCAAATTGCCATGCAACACGGTGGGCAACAGGGGTGCCAAGGGTTTGCAATTAACGGAAAACCCTTGTCCTGCAAGGGAGACACGAATTTTGCAAACAGGGGTCAAGGATTGCCACTATTGACGCTGCGAGGGCGCGGGCGTAGGCGTCGGATACGAGAAATTGGTAAGTATTTCGTAATGAATGGGCGGCTGCCGGATAGGGCCGGCGGGTGCCTGAAACGCTTGTCCGGCAACGCACGGCGCGATGTACCGACCTGTGTCGGTCAGGCAGCGGCGGGCCTTGCGTCGAGCAACTGCGCGCGAATCCAGCGATGCGCATCGGTGCGCGCATGCTTCGCGTGCGAGTAGACCTTCACGGTGTAGCGCGGGATCTCGAACGGCGCCGGAAAGAGGCGGATCGGCGCCGCGTGCCGCAACGCCTGCGCGGCGCGGTTCGGCACGGTCATCAGCAGCGCGGATTCCGCGATCACGAACGGCGCGGCCAACACGGTCGGCAACTGCACGGCGACCTGCCGCGCGAGGCCGAGCCGGTCGAGCACATGGTCGACGACACCGCGCGACTCGTTCCACGGCGTGACGACCACGTGGCGTGCCGCCAAGTACTGGTCGAGCGTCAGGCGCCGGCGAATCTCCGGATGCGTGGCGCTCGCGATCACGACGTAGTCGTCGGAGAACCAGTCGAAGTCCTCGATGCCCGGCGCGTCGGCCGCCGATTCCTCGTGGTAGCCGAGCGCGAAATCGATGCGGCCGGCCGCGAGTTCGTCGACGGAGATCTTCCGGTCGGAATGCACGACGCGGATCCGTAATTGCGGCGCGACATGCTGGATGCGGGCGAGAAACGCCGGCAGCACGGCGAATGCCGTGTAGTCGGTCGCCGCGAACACGAACGTGCGGTCGCTTTGTGCGGGATCGAAGCGGCGTGCGCGGGCGAGCCCCTTCGACATCGTGTCGAGCGCGTCGCCGGCCCACGTGGCGATGTCGTCGGCGCGCACGGTCGGCTGCATCTCGTTGCCGAGGCGCACGAACAGCGCGTCGCCGATCGCGTCGCGCAGCCGCGCGAGCGCGTGGCTCAACGCGGACGGGCTCAACGCGAGCTCGTGCGCGGCCGCGGCGACGGACCGGTGGCGGTACAGCGCATCGAACACGAGGAGCAGGTTCAGGTCGAGGCGGCGCAGATCGGGATGCATCATGTTCAGGTCCGGATGAAGAAACTGCACTTCCTGCAGGGGCTGCATGAACGTAGCATGACGCTCTGATGGGTGCCAGCGCGGCTGCGCGGCGCCATTCCCCGTTTCACACCCGGGCCGGAGGAGGGCTCAACCCGTGCAAATCGACATCCGTTCCGCCACCGTCGCCGACGTGCCGCAGATCCTGCGTTTCATTACCGAGCTGGCCATCTACGAGAAGGCGGAACACGAAGTGATCGCGACGCCCGCGTCGCTCGAGCGCAGCCTGTTCGGCGAGGGATCGCCGGCGCGCGCGCTGATGTGCGAGGTCGACGGCGAGCCGGCCGGCTTCGCCGTGTATTTCTTCTCGTATTCGACGTGGCTTGCCCGGCAGGGGCTGTATCTCGAGGATCTGTACGTGTCGCCGCGTTTTCGCGGCGCGGGCGCCGGGCTGCGGCTCTTGAAGGCGCTCGCGCGGATCGCGGTCGAGTCGGGCTGCGGGCGTTTCGAGTGGAGCGTGCTCGACTGGAACGAGCCGGCAATCCGCTTCTACGAGAGCGTTGGCGCGGCGCCGCAGAGCGAATGGGTGCGCTACCGGCTCGCGGGCGACGAACTGCGTGCGTTCGCCGACAGCGCGCCGGTGAGCGCCGCGTAAACGCAAAACGGGCGCCGCGCGGCGAACCGCGGGCGCCCGCTCGACCAGCGTGCGTTACTTGAGGCTGCCGGACAGGAACCCGCGCAGGCGTTCGCTCTTCGGGTGGGCGAACACCTCGGACGGCACACCTTCCTCCTCGACGCGGCCCTGGTGCAGGAACATCACGTGGTTCGACACGTTGCGCGCAAAGCCCATCTCGTGCGTGACGACGATCATCGTGCGGCCTTCCTCGGCGAGCTTCTGCATCACCTTCAGCACTTCGCCCACCAGCTCCGGGTCGAGCGCCGACGTCGGCTCGTCGAACAGCATCACGTCCGGATGCATCGCCAGCGCGCGTGCAATCGCCACGCGCTGCTGCTGGCCGCCCGACAGGTGCGACGGATACTGCTTCTCGACGCGCGGCGCGAGGCCGACTTTCTCGAGATACTCGCGTGCGCGCTCCTCGGCCTCCTTCTTCGGGATGCCGAGCACGTTCACCGGCGCTTCCATCACGTTCTCGATCACGTTCATGTGCGACCAGAGGTTGAAGTGCTGGAACACCATCGACAGCTTGGTGCGCACGCGCTGCAGCTGCTTCGAATCGGCCGCGCGCAGCGCGCCCGTCTTGTCGAGCGCGGTGCGCACTTCCTCGCCGTCGACGAAGATGCGGCCCGCGTTCGGCTGCTCGAGGAAGTTGATGCAGCGGAGCATCGTGCTCTTGCCGGAGCCGGACGAGCCGATCACGCTGATCACGTCGCCCGAGTTCGCCTTCAGCGACACGCCCTTGAGCACCTCGTTGTCGCCGTACCGCTTGTGCAGATCGTCGACGAAAAGCTTCTGAGTCTGGGAATTCATCAATAGTCCTGCGAAAACTTACTTGCCTTGCGGGCGCAGATACGCGAGCCAGCGGCGCTCGGCCTGGCGGAACAGCCAGACGAGCGTGAACGAGATCACGAGATAGAGCAGGGCGGCGATGCCGAACGCGTGGAACGACATGTAGGTCGCCGAGTTGACGTCACGGGCGATCTTCAGGATGTCCGGCACGGTCGCGGTGAAGGCGACGGTGGTCGCGTGCAGCATCAGGATCACTTCGTTGCTGTACAGCGGCAGCGCGCGGCGCAGCGCCGACGGCAGGATCACGCGGCGATACATCGTGAACGTCGACATCCCGTACGCCCGCGCGGCTTCGATCTCGCCGTACGACGTCGCCTTGATCGCGCCCGCGAAGATCTCGGTGGTGTACGCGCAGGTGTTCAGCGTGAACGCGAGCAGCGTGCAGTGCATCCCGTCGCGAAAGAACGCGTCGAGCATCGGCGTGCCGCGCACGGCCTGCAGGCTGTAGAGGCCCGTGTAGCAGAGCAGCAGCTGCACGTAGAGCGGCGTGCCGCGGAACACGTACGTGTAGAGCCACACGGCGCTCGACAGCCACTTCTTCTTCGATACGCGTGCGACCGCGAGCGGTATCGACAGGCAGAAGCCGAGGCCGATCGACACGACCAGCAGCCACAGCGTGATCGCGACACCGGTGATGCGATAGCCGTCGGTGTAGAGATAGTTGCGCCAGTATTCTTGGATGAGTTCGATCATAGGTCAGCCTTGCGGACGCCGGTCGAGTAGCGCTTTTCGAGCCACATCAGCACGAAGTTCGAGATCGTCGTGATCGCGAGGTAGACGGCACCCGCGATCAGCGTGAAGAAGAAGAACCGCAGCGTGCCCTTGCCGGCATCCTGCGACGCCTTCACGACGTCGGCGAGGCCGATGATCGACACGAGCGCGGTCGACTTCACGAGCACCTGCCAGTTGTTGCCGATGCCCGGCAGCGCGAAGCGCATCATCTGCGGGAACATGATCCGCGTGAACACCTGCCAGTTCGTCATCCCGTACGCGCTGCCGGCCTCGAGCTGGCCGCGCGGGACCGACAGGAACGCGCCGCGGAACGTCTCGGTGAAGTACGCGCCGTAGATGAAGCCGAGCACGAGCACGCCGGCGAGGAACGGGTCGATGTCGATCTGGTCCCAGCCGAGCGCGTCGGTCGCCATGTTCAGCCAGATCTGCAGGCTGTAGAACAGCAGCAGCATCAGCACGAGGTCGGGCACGCCGCGGATCAGCGTCGTGTAGACGGTGCCGACGCCGTTCGTGAAGCGGTTGCGCGACAGTTTCGCGCCCGCGCCGAGCAGGCCCAGCAGGAACGACAGCGCAAGCGAAAGCACCGCCAGTTTGACGGTTTGCCAGGTGCCAGCGAGGATCAGCGGGCCGTAACCTTGTAGAAACATTGAGTGGTCCCTGGTGTGGTCCCTTAGGGCGCACGCGGTGCGCCGCGAAAGACGCGTTCCGCCCAAGCTGCGCGGAACGCCCCGTGCGTATCATGACCGTCCGCCCCGGCATCGGTGCCGGGCCCGCCCGTCGCGCGAACGACGGGCAAGGGGGCGGGCGGCGCGTGGTTGACTGCCTGTACTGCCCGGATACGAGGCCGCCCCCGCATCCGTCGTCTCTTCTTTTCGTTGCTCAGCGGGCCGAAGCCGAATAGACGCTGAACGCGAAATACTTGTGCGACAGCCGGTCGTACGTGCCGTCCTTGTGCATGTCGGCCAGCGCCTTGTTGATCTTGAGCTTCAGGTCCGTATCTTCCTTGCGCAGGCCGATCGCGGTGCCGTCGCCGATCGTCTTCGGATCCTTCACTTCCGGCCCGGCAAACGCGAAACCCTTGCCGCGCGGCGTGCGCAGGAAGCCGTAGTCGGCCTGCAGCTCGTCCTGCAGCGTCGCGTCGAGACGGCCCGAGCCGAGATCGGCATAGACCTGGTCCTGGTTCTGGTAAGGAATGATCGTCACGCCCTGCGGTTCCCAGTACGCCTTCGCGTAGGTTTCCTGCGTCGAGCCCTGCTCGACGCCCACGCGCTTGCCCTTCAGCGACACGATCGTCGGCAGCAGCGGCGAGCCGGTCTTCGCGATCATCCGCGCCGGCGCGTCATATACCTTGTCGGAGAAGTCGATCTGTTCGCGGCGCTTGTCCGTGACGGTCAGCGACGACACGATGACGTCGTACTTCTTCGCCTTCAGCGCCGGGATGATCCCGTCGAGATCCTGCGCTACCCACACGCATTTCACGTTGATTCGCTTGCAGATTTCCTTGGTGAGATCGACGTCGAAACCGACGATCTCGCCGCTCGGCGCGGTCGACTCGAACGGCGGGTAGCTGGCGTCGACGCCGATCCGCACGGTCTTCCACTCCTTCGCGAAGGCGCTGCCCGCCATGAGGGCGAGGGCGGCGCACAGGGCGGCCTTCTTCATTTCCATCCTTCTGTTGCTGACTTTCCGGGAGCGCTCGCGGCCGGTCGGACCGGGCGCCGCGGCGTATTCTAGACGGCCAAAAATCGCCGAACGGCGCTCTGGCAATGGCGGCCGCCGGAACGGCGAACGCCAAAAGGCCGGTATTTTACCCGAACGCGATACCCGGAAACCGGCAATCCGGGCCGACCGATCGATTCTTCGACGCATTGATCCCGCTGTTGCGATAATCGTCGCATTCGCAATGACCATTGCGTCGATTGCATCCGCCGGTGCAACGATCCGGTGCGCAGGCGGCGGATTGTGGCGCGATTGGCACACTCATACAGTGATGCATGGCAGAACCACGCATCTCACGGAGTGTCCGTCCCATGTTCCAGATCCGCCGCGCCGCCGATCGCGACCAGCGCAGCCATGGCTGGCACGAATTCCTTCACAGCTTTCCTCGGGCGTCGGGCCGGAGCGGACCGCCGGCGTTCGGCGCGTTGCGCGAACTGAATGAGGAATGCATCGCGCCGACCCGCGGCTACGGGATGCGGCCGTACCGCGACGCGGAAATCGTCACCTACGTGCTCGACGGCGCGCTCGCGCATCGCGACAGCCTCGGCAACGGGGCGATCGTCCGCGCGGGCGGCGTGCAGCGCGTGAGCGCCGGCACCGGCGTCATGCTGAGCGAAACCAACGCGTCGCGTGACGAGCCGCTGCGCCTGCTGCGGATCTGGCTCGCACCGGCCGGGGCCGGCGGCCGGCCCGGCTACGTGCAGACGCGCTTTGCCGATGACGAGAAACGCGGCCGGCTGCGGATAGTGGCGGCGCCGGACGGTGGCGACGGTGCGCTGCCGATCGGTGCGGACGCCCGCATCTTCGCGGGGCTGATCGACGGCGACGAGGCGGCGGCGTTCGACGTGCCGGCCGGGCGTCGCGCGTACGTGCACGTGGTACGCGGCGACCTCGAGGTGAACGGCTGTGCGCTGGCCGCAGGCGACGGCGTGCGGATCGGCGGCGTGGACGCGGTGGCGTTCGCGCGCGGCCAGGCGGCCGAGGTGCTGCTGTTCGACGTCGCCTGACATGCAAAAAGGGGACGCGGGCCGGTGCCCGCGTCCCCTTCGATGCCGCTGCACGGAGCGGCCCGCCGGCTTACTGCGCCGGCGCCGACGCGGCCTTGGCCGCGCGATGCTGCTCCCAGCGCTCCTTCATCTTCTCGTGGCGCTGTTCCATCTTCGCGAACTGCTGCTTGAGCGCCGTGCTGACCATCGTCTTCTGCTGGTCGTTCAGCCCGTTGTAGAACGTGAGCCACGCGGCGGACGTCTGCTCGCGCAGTTGCGCGTTCTGCGCCTCGGCCTGCTGGCGTGCCGAGTGCATTGCGCTCAGGTCGAGGATCGGCTGGTTCTGCTGCGCCTTGAACTGGTCGCGCATCTGCTCGTGGCTCTTGCGCATCGCGTCACGGTTCTGCTTCATCGTGTTGACGGCCGCCTGCCATTGCTGTTCCTGCGACGCGTTGAGCTTCAGCTGGTCGTGCAGTTTCATGATCGCGCCGAACGGGCCGCCTTCGTGCCCGCCATGCATCTGGTGGGCGCCGGGGCCGCCCGGAGGCGGCATGTCGTCGGGCTGCGCGGCATGCGCGGTGCCGAATGCGAGAGCGAGCACGGTGGCGGCCGCGATGGCCACGCGGGAAGTCTTCTTATACATTTCAGAAACTCCTTGTATCCAAAGGGTCCGGCGATGGGGTACCGGGAAAACCGGGTACCGCATCCGGTAAGACGCAGGTTAGCGATGCAGGCCGCGACCGGTGTTACGTGGGGCGGTGGCCGGGTTACCGCGCATTACAGTTCCCTTGCGCGGTAACCCGCAGTAACCCTTTCGTCCCTTTGTTTCGTTCTTCGACTCCGCCCTCGCGCGGTAAACTTCGAACCATGACTACCCAGATCCTTATCGTCGACGACGACCAAGAACTCCGAGACCTGCTGCGCGACTACCTCGTGCGCCAGGGGATGGAAGTGTCCGTGCTGCACGACGCGGCGACGCTCGAGAAGCGCCTCGAGCGCGAGCGGCCCGACCTGATCGTGCTGGACCTGATGATGCCGGGCGTCGACGGCCTGACCGCGCTGCGCCAGTTGCGCGCGGCCGGCGACGACATCCCCGTGATCATGCTGACCGCGCGTGCGGACGACGTCGACCGCATCGTCGGGCTCGAGCTCGGCGCGGACGACTACCTCGGCAAGCCGTTCAACCCGCGCGAGCTGCTCGCGCGCGTGCAGGCCGTACTGCGCCGCCGCCGCGCGACGCCGTCGGCCGCGGCGCCCGAACAGCGCGAGCCGTTCGCGTTCGGCCGCTTCGTGCTCGACTTCCAGGCGCGCACGCTGTCGGTCGACGGCAAGCCGGCCACGCTGTCGAGCAGTGAATTCGCGCTGCTGAAGATCTTCGTGAACCATGCGCTGCGCACGCTCACGCGCGAGCGGCTGCTCGAGCTGCTGCACGGGCCCGAGTACGACGGCACCGACCGCGGCATCGACGTCCAGGTGTGGCGCCTGCGCCGCATCCTCGAAACGGATCCGTCGACGCCGCGCTTCATCCAGACGGTTCGCGGGCGCGGCTACGTGTTCGTGCCCGACGGCGAGGCCCATGCGCAAACCCATTGATTCACTGTTCGGGCGGCTGGCGCTGCTCGTCGTCGGCGTCCTGCTCCTGTCGCACTTCGCGTGGTTCTTCGCGATGCGGCTCGAGCGCAACCAGATGCAGACGCGTTATGCGGTCGAGGAGGCCGCGTTCCTCGTCGACGCGGTGCGCCAGCACGTCGCGCGCACGCCCGACCAGCCGCTGCCGTCGCGCGTGCGGCTCGTGTCGCCGGACAGCGCCGACGTGCCGAAGGGCGGCGATGCAGGGCTGCCGCCGCCGCTGAAGCGGTTCCGCGACGACGTGAGCGACCGCATGCCGCCCGGCACGCAGGTCGAGATCGGCACGCCCGGCCATCCGCCCGTGCTGTGGGTGAGGGAGCCGACCGACCGCAACTGGATCGTGGTGCCCGTGCAGCCGCTGCGGCCGCCGCGCTCGCTCGACCGGATGCTGCTGTGGCTCGGCACGATCTTCTCGGCCGGCGTGATCGCCGCGCTGTTCGCGGCCTGGCAGCTGCAGCAGCCGCTGCGCTCGCTCGCTCGCGCGGTCGCGCGCTTCGGTCGCGGCCAGCCGGTGCCGCCGCTGCGTGAGCGCGGCCCGCGCGAGCTGCGCCAGCTCACGCATGGCTTCAACCAGATGGTGGAACAGGTGTCGCAGGCCGAGAGCGACCGCGCGGTGATGCTCGCGGGCGTGGCGCACGACCTGCGCACGCCGCTTGCGCGGATGCGGCTGCGGGCGGAAATGATGGACGACGCCCGGCTGCGTGACGGCGTCGTGCGCGACGTCGATTCGATGTCGCACATCGTCGATCAATTCCTGGTGTTTGCGCACGGCGGGTCCGATCGCAGCGAGCCGGTGCCGGTCGATCAGGCGTGCGAGCGGATCGCGCGCAGCTATCGCGCGGTCGCGCCGAACGCGCCGACGGTCCAGACCCGGCTCGACGCCGATCCGGGCTTCCGGCTGCCGACGGCGACGCTCGACCGGATCCTGTCGAACCTGCTGGACAACGCGCATGCGTACGGTGCGCCGCCCGTGCTCATCGAGACGGCGCGCACGCCGACCGGCTACGTGCTGTCGGTCAGCGACAGCGGCGGCGGGATCGCACCGCGAGACCTCGCGGCGGCCACGCGGCCGTTCGTGCGGCTCGACCCCGCGCGAGGTGGCAACGGCCACAGCGGGCTCGGGCTCGCGATCGTCGAGCGGCTCGTACTCAGGCTGGGCGGGGCGTGCGACATCGGCAACCGCCCCGAAGGCGGCCTGCGCGTCGCGATGACGTTCCCGTTCGAGGTCGTGCCGAAGGACGAACCCCACGCACAAGCCGCATGAGCGGCTGCGGCGCCGGCCCGTCCGGGCTGGCGCCGCGTGCCGTCATTCGCCGAACAGCGTGCCGAGCGTCTCGGCCGCGTTGCTGTCGATGGTGTTGTAGGTCACGGTGGTGGCCTCGAAGATGTAGACGGTCGTGTACCGGCCGAGGCGCTCCAGGATTTCCTCCTGCAGCGATTCAGGCACGACGTTCATGTTCAGGTACCACGCCGTCGACGACAGCCGCGTCTGGAACGACCCGTACTCCTGCATCAGTTCGTAGAACGCGTCGGCATCCTGATCGCGGCAGACGATCACCAAGTTTCCTGCCATTCCCTTTCCTCCCGCTCGTCGATCGATCCCCGGGGCCTGTTGACATCGGGCACGCGCATGCGTTGCCATCGGACCGTCCGTAACAGATCCCGAGGGCCAGCCCTGATCATACCCGCTTAGTCGTATCCGGCTGGTGACGCGCGACATGGTTTGTCGCGTACGTGCGGCTGGCGGGTTCCCGGGCGAGCCGGATCACGGCATAATTCGGGCCTGCATGCCGGCCGAAAGACTGCGGCCGGGGCTGCTCGACCCGCGCACCCGCCATCCGCCCACGCGCCAGGCATGATCCGTGCGCCGCCTGCGCCGTTCCCGGACGGTTGTACCTGAAATACAGGTTGGTGTAGTGTCGTGCCGTCGCGGCCGACTCGTCCGGGGCGCGGCAGCGCGTGCACGCACGGCGCACCGCGCTCGCGCGCGATCGTCAGTCAATCGAATTACCGCACCCGTGCGCTTTGCCATGAATCAACATCGACTGCCGGCTTCGTTCGGCCTTACCGGGGAGGGCGCCTGATGGACGTCGGATTCTTCAATCCGAACCGGACCGCCAACGCGTCCGCGTGGCGCGTCCTGCCGAACCGGTGGGATTTCATCGCGTTTCCGCTGATCATCTGCCTGCTCGCGATGGCGATCGTCGGTTTCCACGAAACGATGGCGCCGATCGGTACCCTGCAGACGCAGAAGATCTCGCTCGACCCGTCGAACCTGCCCGAATACGCGTTGCGCACCACGCTGCGGATGCTCGCCGCGATGGTCGCGTCGCTTGCGTTCACGCTGATCTACGGCACGCTCGCCGCGAAAAGCCGGCGTGCCGGCATGGTGCTGATCCCGATCCTCGACATCCTGCAGTCGGTGCCGGTGCTCGGCTTCATCTCGTTTACGGTCACGTTCTTCCTCGCGCTGTTCCCGAGCCGCGTGCTCGGCGCCGAGCTCGCGGCGATCTTCGCGATCTTCACGAGCCAGGCGTGGAACATGACGTTCAGCTTCTACCAGTCGCTGCGTACGGTGCCGCGCGACCTGGACGAAGTGTCGCGGGGTTTCCACCTGACGTCGTGGCAGCGCTTCTGGAAGCTCGAAGTGCCGTTCTCGATGCCGGGCCTGATCTGGAACATGATGATGTCGATGTCGGGCGGCTGGTTCTTCGTCGTCGCGTCGGAGGCGATCACCGTCGGCAACCAGACCATCACGCTGCCGGGCGTCGGCGCGTATCTCGCGCAGGCGATCTCGGACAAGAACCTCGGTGCGATCGGCTGGGTGATCCTCACGATGACGGTCGTGATCGTCGCGTACGACCAACTGCTGTTCCGCCCGCTGATCGCGTGGGCCGACAAGTTCCGGATGGAGAACACCGCGTCGGGCGATGCGCCGCAATCGTGGCTGCTCGACCTCGTGCGTCGCACGCGCCTGATTCATCAACTGCTCGTGCCGGCCGGCTGGTTCTTCGCGAGGGCCGCGCGGATTCCGCTGCGGCTGCCGCTGTCGGGTGCGATGCGCTTCTCGCTGCCGAAAGTCGAGAAGAAGGCGTCACGCACGGTCGACATCGCGTGGGCGACCCTCGTGCTGCTCGGCACGGCCTATATCGTGTGGCGCGTCATCAGCTTCGTGTCGACCGGCGTGACGATGGCCGAGGTCGGCCACGTGCTGGTGCTGGGGCTCATCACGCTGCTGCGGGTGGTCGTGCTGATCTCCATCGCGTCAGTGATCTGGGTGCCGATCGGCGTGTGGGTCGGGCTGCGCCCGAAGCTCGCCGAAAAGCTGCAGCCGCTCGCGCAGTTTCTCGCGGCGTTCCCGGCGAACCTGCTGTTCCCGGTGTTCGTGATCGTGATCGCGCGCTTCCACCTGAACGCCGATATCTGGCTGTCGCCGCTGATCGTGCTCGGCACGCAGTGGTATATCCTGTTCAACGTGATCGCCGGCGCAACGTCCTATCCGAACGACTATCGCGAAGCGGCGACGAACTTCCGCATCCGTGGCTGGCAGTGGTGGCGGCAGGCGATCCTGCCCGGCATCTTCCCGTACTACGTGACCGGTGCGATCACCGCATCGGGCGGCGCGTGGAACGCGAGCATCGTGTCGGAAGCCGTCCAGTGGGGCAATACCAAGATCGAGGCGCACGGCCTCGGTGCCTATATCGCGCAGACCACCGCCGCCGGCGATTTTCCGAAGATTATCCTGGGCATCGCCGTGATGTCCCTGTTCGTTACCCTGTTCAACCGCCTGCTGTGGCGTCCGCTGTATGCCTTCGCCGAAGCGAAGCTGCGGCTCGACTGAGACCGATTGAGAGCGAAACGCGATGCACAATCCGAATGCTGTAAACGCCCCCGTCCAGACGAACCAGCCGCCGCGCCTCGGCGAGGAAATCCTGCGCGTCGATCACGTCTGTCGCGGCTTCAACAAGACGCAAGGCGAACTGCTCGTGCTCGACGATGCGAACCTGTCGCTGCGCGAAGGCGAGATCGTCGGGCTGCTCGGCCGTTCCGGCTCGGGCAAGTCGACGCTGCTGCGCATCATCGCCGGGCTGATCGAGCCGACCGGCGGTGAAGTGACCTATCTCGGCCAGCCGCTGCGCGGGCCGGCCGAAGGCGTCGCGATGGTGTTCCAGACCTTCGCGCTGTTCCCGTGGCTCACCGTGCTGCAGAACGTGGAAGCCGGCCTCGAGGCGCTCGGCGTCGGCGCACGTGAGCGGCGCGAGCGGGCGCTGGCCGCGATCGACCTGATCGGTCTCGACGGCTTCGAGAACGCGTATCCGCGCGAGCTGTCGGGCGGCATGCGCCAGCGCGTGGGCTTTGCGCGCGCGCTCGTCGTCGACCCGACGATCCTGCTGATGGATGAACCGTTCTCCGCGCTCGACGTGCTGACGGCCGAGACGCTGCGTACCGACCTGCTCGATCTGTGGACGCAGGGCCGGATGCCGATCAAGTCGGTGCTGATCGTCACGCACAACATCGAGGAAGCGGTGTTCATGTGCGACCGGATCCTCGTGCTGTCGTCGAACCCGGGCCGCGTGATCGCCGAGATCAAGGTGCCGTTCAAGCATCCGCGCAACCGGCTCGACCCGGCGTTCCGCAAGCTCGTCGACGACATCTACGCGAAGATGACGGCCCGCCAGACCGGCGAGGCGACGAAGAAGGGGCTGGAGCTCGGCAGCTGGCTGCCGCAGGTGTCGACCAACCTGATGGCCGGCCTGATCGAGACGCTCGCGATGGCGCCGTACCACGGCCGCGCGGACATGCCGGAAATCGCGCGCACGCTGCATCTGGAAGTCGACGATCTGTTCCCGATCGCCGAAGTGCTGCAGTACCTCGGCTTCGCGGACGTGCGGGAAGGGGACGTGTTCCTGACGCCGCCGGGGCGCGTGTTCGCGGAATTCGGTACGCAGGAGCGCAAGCTGATGTTCGCGGATCACCTGCTGAAGCACGTGCCGCTCGCCGCGCGGATCAAGAAGGTGCTGAACGAGCGCCCTGGCCATCGTGCGCCGCGCGTGCGCTTCGAGCAGGAACTGGAGGATTTCCTGTCGGACGGCGCCGCCGAGGAGACGCTCGATGCGGTGATCGACTGGGGCCGTTACGGCGAGATCTTCTCGTACAACGACCAGACCGAGATCTTCAGTCTCGAGGACGTCGAGTCCTGATCGACGTGCCGGGCCGTGCGGCCCGGCATGCGTGTGCGCCGCGCATCATGCGCGGCGTATCGCGCGGTTACTGCAGGTTCCCCCACCGGTCGACCGCCGGTTCCGCCGACGCCCACTTCCAGTGCGCGCCTTGCTGGCACGCATTCGCGAAATACCAGTCGGCCTTGTCACCATCCTTCACCGAGAACGCGAATTCCTTGCAGATCGCGAGCGCCGACGCGTACGCGCGCGTGACGCGCACTTCGCCTTCGCCGTTTTCGAGCGGCAGCGTGTTCTTCACCTTCCACGGCTTCACTTCGCCGACGGCCAGGCTGCCGGCCGTCTTCGCGATCGCGTCCTGCTGGTTCTGATGGAGCTGCTTCATCGTCCGGTTGACGGCTTCGTCGGTCGCGGCCTGCACGGCAATCCCGACGCCGACGCCGACCGCCGGGTTCGCGGTGACGAGGCCCGTCGCCGCGCCGGCGAGGGCGCCGCTCGCCGCGCCGACCGACCCGCAGCCCGACAGCGTGGCCGTCGCCGCGCACAGCACGCCGATGGCCGCGATACGGAGCGCGACGCTCATTGCAGTGCGCCCCAGCGTTCGGTCGCCGGTTCGGCCGATGCCCATTTCCACACGGGGCCGTCGCGGCAGATCGTGGCGACGTAGAAGGCCGATTGCGCGGCTTTGTCGGGTTTCGCGGGCGTATCGACCGCGAACACGATTTCCTTGCAGTCGAGCGGACCGATGCTGATCATCCGGCTGACCGTCACACGCCCCTGCTCGTCGTCCTCGATCGGGAACGAGTGGTGCGTCGACCATGGCGCAACGCCGCCCACATCGAGCGGGCCCGCAGCCTTTGCGATCTGTTCCTGGGTGTAACGGTGTGCGACCCGCTGCGAGTACTGGACGCCCGCCCGCGCACCGGCGACGGCGCCGAGGCCGATGCCCGTCGCGACGGCGGCGTTGTTGGTGACCTTGGAGGCGATCGCGGCGCCCGCGATACCGGCGCCGGCTGTCGCGCCCTCGCTGTACAGCGAGTTGCAGCCGGACAGCAGTGCGGCCGTGGCGAACGCGGCCAGCACGACGCGCGCCGGCATGGCCCGGCGCGTCGATTCGAAACGAATGTTCATCCCTGAGTGCAAGTCCTGTCTGGGTGAGCGGCGTCGCATGCACGCCGTCATGCCGCGTCATTGTTTCGCAATTGTCATAGGAAAACTGCAAAGCTTTGACAAATCGCCGGACGGCAGGCCGCGCGCGTGCGCGCGTGGCCATTGTCGAACAGATGAATCGAGAGGGGTCGAAACGTTACAAATTGAAGGCAATTGTTACCTCGGCATGCAAGGAAGCGACCTAGACTTTTGAGTTATGGAATGTTTCTACGACGGCCTCGGGCCGCGACCCACATGAGACACCCAGCCATGCGCCGTTCGAAACGGCTTTCGCCCCGGCCGCCCGAAGCCGGGACCGGCCATCCGGAGACGGACCGCCCGCGTCCGCCGACCGACGCGCCGCCGGCACCGCCCGCCGGCGCGCCCGGCGAGACGCCGGCCGACGGCGATCACAACCAGGGTGGCGCGCGCCCGGAAGGGCTCGACTATCAGCGGGATCTCGGCCAGGAGCAGGACGCCTGATGCCGTTGCCGCCGTATTCCGCCGCTGTCATTCACACCTGCATTGCTCACATCTGAATCGCCGCACGGCCGCCTTCGGGCCGCCGTGTCCGCCTTGGCGCGCGCCGCGCGCCAGCCAATCGAATCGAGGAGGGGAAGCCGCATGAGCAGATTGATCGTGGTATCGAACCGTGTCGCCGCCGGTGAGGACACGCGCCCGAGCGCGGGTGGCCTGGCGGTCGGCGTGATGGACGCGCTGAAGGAAACGGGCGGCGTCTGGTTCGGCTGGAACGGCGAGATCGTCGACGCACCCGACACCGCGCCTGCGATCCAGCGGGACGGCAACGTCACCTACGCGACGGTCGGGCTGACCCGGCGCGACTACGACCAGTACTACCGCGGTTTCTCGAATGCGACGCTGTGGCCGGTGTTCCATTACCGCGGCGATCTCGCGCGCTTCGACCGCCAGGAGTACGCGGGCTATCTGCGCGTGAACGCGATGCTCGCGAAGCAGCTCGCCGCATTGCTGCGCCCCGACGACCTGATCTGGGTGCACGACTATCACCTGTTGCCGTTCGCGCATTACCTGCGCGAACTCGGTGTGAAGAACCCGATCGGCTTCTTCCTGCACATTCCGTTTCCGTCGCCCGACATGCTGCGTCTCGTGCCGCCGCACGAGGAGCTCGTGAAGTTCATGTGCGCGTACGACGTCGCGGGCTTCCAGACCGAATCCGACAAGCAGGCGTTTACCGACTACATCGAGCGGCGCGGGATCGGCGCGGCGAGCGACGACGGGATGCTGCACGCGCATGGCCGCGTCGTGAAGGTCGCCGCCTATCCGATCGGCGTGCATCCCGACGCGATCGCGCAGGCGGCCGTCCAGTACGGCACGCGCAAGCCGGTGAAGAGGCTGCGCGAGGCGCTCGACGGGCGCAAGCTGGTGATGAGCGTCGACCGCCTCGATTATTCGAAGGGGCTCGTCGAGCGCTTCCAGTCGTTCGAGCGGATGCTCGCGAACGCGCCGGGCTGGCAGGGGCGCGTGTCGCTCCTGCAGATCGCGCCGCCGACGCGTTCCGACGTGAAGACCTATCAGGACATCCGTGAAACGCTCGAGGGCGAGGCCGGCCGCATCAACGGCCGCTTCTCGCAGCTCGACTGGACGCCGATCCAGTACCTGAACCGCAAGTACGAGCGCAACCTGCTGATGGCGTTCTTCCGGATGTCGCAGGTGGGCTACGTGACGCCGCTGCGCGACGGGATGAATCTCGTCGCGAAGGAGTACGTTGCGTCGCAGGATCCGGCCGATCCGGGCGTGCTCGTGCTGTCGGAGTTCGCGGGCGCGGCGGCCGAACTGACCGGCGCGCTCCTCGTCAATCCGTACGACCTGTCGCAGATGGCCGAGGCGCTCGAGCGCGCGCTGTCGATGCCGCTCGCGGAGCGGCAGGCGCGTCACGAGGAGAACCTCGCGCGGCTGCGTGCGAACGACCTGTCGGTCTGGCGCGATACGTTCGTTGCCGACTTGCGCAGTGTCGCGGCGGCCGCGTCGGTCACGCGGCGCGCGGGCCGGCGCGTTGCGCATGCGTGAGGTCGTGCACGTGCCCGGCGCCGCCGACGATGCGAGCGAAGAAGCCGCACGCCGCTTCTTTATCCTCACCGGTGGCCCCGGTTCGGGCAAGAGCACGTTGCTCGACGCGCTCGAGCACGCCGGTTTCGCGCGGTCGCAGGAAGCCGGTCGCGGCGTGATCCGCGACCAGATGGCGATCGACGGTCACGCGCTGCCGTGGCGTGACCCGGCGGCGTTCGCCGAGCTGATGCTGAGCTGGGAGATGCGCTCGTACGATCTCGCGCGCCACGCGCGCGGGCCCGTGTTCTTCGATCGAGGCGTGCCGGACGTGGTCGGCTATCTACGGCTGACAGGGCTCGCGGTGCCCGCGCATGCGGAAGCCGCGGCCCGCCGTTTCCGCTACCACCGGCGCGTGTTCATCGCGCCGCCGTGGCCGGACATCTATGCGCAGGACACCGAACGCAGGCAGGACTTCGCGGAAGCCGTGCGCACCTACGACGCGATGGTCGATTGCTACACGTCATATGGCTACCGGCTGATCGAATTGCCGCGTGAGAGCGTGAAGACGCGCGTGCGCTTCGTGCTGGACGCACTCGACGCGGCATGACGCTCGGCCACGCAGGCGGTGCGCGGTGGCGTCAGGTCGCCGTGTCCGGCCGTGGCGACGTGATGCGCAGCATGCTGACGATCGCGGCCACCGCCGCGAATGCCGCGGCGACATAGAGCGCAATCGTCGGCCCGCGATCGGGCGCGAGCCCGAAAATCAATGCGACGAGCGCGGCGCCGAGTGTCTGCCCGGTCAGCCGCGCGGTGCTCAGCATGCCGCCCGCGCCGCCGCTGCGTTCGCGCGGCGCCGACGACAGCATCGCGCGGTTGTTCGGCGACTGGAACAACCCGAAGCCCGCACCGCACAGCGCCATCCGCCACACGATGTCGACGGTGCCCGGGTGCGCACCGATCGTCGCGAGCGACAGCAGCCCGGCCGCGAACAGCGCGAGCCCGATTCCGCCGAGGATGCCGGCCGAATAGCGATCCGACAGCACGCCCGCGAGCGGCGCGGCGAACATGATCACGAGCGGCCACGGCGTCATGTACAGGCCCGTCTCGACCTGCGAGAAGCCGAGCGAATTCTGCAGCCAGAACGGCAGCGCGACGAACGCGAGCATCTGCGACGTGAACGACGCTGTCGACGTATAGACCGACAGCGCGAACATCGGGATGCGCATCAGGTCGACCGGCAGCAGCGGCGCCGGCTGCGACAGCTGGCGCTTCACGAAGAAGTAGCCGACGACGAATGCAACGGCCAGCTCGGCCGCGACGTACGCATGGCCTTCGCCGTGGCCGAGCCCGTCCACGGCCGTGATCAGCAGCCCGAACACGCACGCGTTCATCAGCGCGCTCGCGAAATCGTACGGCGCGTCGTGCAGCGGGTTGGCCGGCAGCGCGCGCAGGCTGCCGAATACCGCGGCAATGCCGATCGGCACGTTGACCGCGAACAGCCACGGCCACGAGGCGAACGACAGGATCGCGGACGCGACCGTCGGCCCGATCGCCGACGACAGCGCCACCACCATCGCATTGATCGACAGCCCGCGCCCGAGCATCGACGACGGGTAGATCATCCGCACGAGCGCGGCGTTGACGCTCATGATGCCGGCCGCGCCGAAGCCCTGGATCACGCGCATCACGGCCAGCATCGGCAGCGAGCCGGCGAGCGCGCAGCCGAGCGACGCCGCGGTGAACAGCGCGAGCCCCGCGATGTAGATGCGGCGGTAGCCGACGCGCTCGCCGAGCGAAGCAAGCGGCAGCAGCGTGATCGTGACCGCGAGCTGGTACGCGTTGACGATCCAGATCGAGGCGGCGTCGGATGCGTGCAGGTCGCGCGCGATCGTCGGCAGCGCGACGTTCGCGATGGCGCCGTCGAGCACGGCGAGCGTGATGCCCAGTGCGACGCAGACGATCGCCCAGTAGCGTTGCGGAAGCGGCAGGCCGGTATCGGCGTTCATGGCGGGAGCAGAGGCGTGGTTGTCCGCGCGCGCGGTTGCCGGTTGCGTGCGCAACCATGTGCAAGGGTGGAGGCGGCGATGAGCGGCCCGGCCGGCGCAACTGCACCGGAGCGGGGCCGGTCGAGTGTATCACCGGGCCGCATGGCGCGACGCCGGCGCTCAGCCTTCGAAGTCGAGGCCGCCGAGCCGCACGAGCGGGTCGGCCTGCGTGCGCGACAGGAGATCGATGTCGCGCGCGCTCTGCCATGCACCCAGCTTTTTCGGCAGCGCGGCGAGGTAGTGCTCGAAGCGTTGCGGGCCGTCCGACTCCATCAGCCGCTCGATTTCGTCGGTGTCCCAGGTCAGTTCGAGGTTCAGCGGATGGTCGAAGCCGCTTACGTGCTCGTGCGGCGCGCTGCGGATCTGCACGCGCGTCGGGTGCCCGTGTCCGCCATACGGGACGACGTCGGTCAGCACGTGTTCGGCGAAGAAGGCGGCGATTGCCTGTGCGATGCGCGGGGCGAATTCCGTATCGAAACGGCGGGCGGTTTCGGGCTGCATGACGGCGTCTCCTGTATGTCGAAAATCGTAGCACGGCGACGGCGCATTGCGATGGGCGTGATACCGGTAATCGCGCGTTACCACTTGCTGCATCTATTACGGCCGCGAGCCGCCACAATGCATCGCATCCAGTACCACTTCGCGTGGGAGTCCATCATGAAAAAAATTGCCGCAGTGTGTGTCCTCGCCGGTTCGCTTGCCGTGGCAGGCCCGGCGTCCGCGCATGGCCGCGACGGTGGCGCCGTCATCGGCGCCTTGATCGGCGGCGCGGTGCTCGGCGCGATCGTGACGTCCGCAATGAATCCGCCCGTCGCGTATCAGGCGCCTGCGTACCAGGCACCGGCCTATCAGCCGCCGACGTACTACCAGGCGCCCGCGTACCAGCAGCCTGCGTATCCGACCTACCAGCAGGCGCAGTACCAGGACGACGGCCCGAGCTATTGCTACGACCGCTACCAGCGCGCGTATGTGTGCGGCGCGCCCGTGTCGGGTGGCTACGCGCAGCCGGCAGGCTGGTGAGGGGGCGGCCGCGCGACGTGTAATCGGTCGGCGCCGGACGGCCGGCACCGCCGACGTTCACTTCGCCGCAGTGGACGACAAAAGGCCCTCGCTTGATGCGAGGGCCTTGGTCTTTTGCGCGGCCGTCCGTTCGTCTGCGTGACGGGTCGGCCGTCGGCGGGCCGTGCTCGGATACAAACGGTTGCAAATATGCGTCAGTGGCGATGGCCGCCGCCACCGTCGCCATCGTTCCAGTCGCCGCGGCGCCCGTCGCCGTGCCCCCAGCCGTTGCCGCGGTTGCCGCGATCGCCACGGTTGCCACGATCGCCGTCCCAGCGATGGTAATCGCGCCGGCCGCGATCCCAGTCGCGTCCGCCGCCACCGCCGCCCCAGATATTGACCGTGCCGTACACGGGCGACGGCGCGTACCCGTAGCCGGGATCGGAATAGTAGGGTTGCCCGTAACCGTATCCGGCGTCCGGGGCGACGACGCAGCCGGCCAGCAGGGTCGCGACGCCGGCGGCAGCAATGAGCTTCAGCATGATGTTCTCCGTTGATTCGCTATAAGTACCGCGCAAGGGAATTGCCAGCTGTTTGCAATTGTGTCTTCAAATTACAGGCCGTAAGGTCCTGTGGCGAAAGTGTTAGCATCCGGGGCTCATTTGTTTTTCAGGAGTACATCGATGAAATTCGCGATCCGGGCCGCACTGGCCGCCTTCTGCGTGACGACTGCCGCCGCCTGCGTGGCGGGGCCCGCTTCGGCGCCCGCCGTGACGGCCGAGTCGATCAAGATGTTTCCGCAGGCAGCGGCCGGCCAGCAGCGCGTCGTGATCGCGCTGCCCGCGCTCGAGAGCGAAGGCGATGCGCGCGTCGAGCTGATGATTGGCAAGACGCTGCAGACCGACTGCAACCAGCAGTGGTTCGGCGGTGAGCTGACCGCCGAGGACGTGAAGGGCTGGGGCTATACGTACTACCGGCTCACCGACGTGAAGGGGCCGGCATCGACGCTGATGGCATGCCCGGGGCAGGCGCCGCAGCAACGATTCGTGCAGGTGCGTGGTGACGGCCAGCTGCTGCGCTACAACAGCCGCCTGCCGCTCGTCGTCTATGTGCCGGACGGCTTCGAGGTGCGCTATCGCGTGTGGCATGCGTCGAAGGACGTGCAGCACGCGGCGAAGCAGTAACGCCACGGCGCGGCCGCGCGTGGTGGCGGCGTCCTGCCGCTACGCGCCGCCTGTGCCGACGAGCGCTGGCCACGCGGCCAGCGCGGCTTGTGCGACGGCCTCCAGATCGCGACGGCTCGCACCGTCGCGCGCCTGGATCGACATCCCCTGCTGGACCGTCACGTAGTACCGCGCGATTGCGTCGAGGTTCGCGTGTGCCGCGATCTCGCCGGTCGCGACGCCTTGCCTGAGGCGTTCGCGCAGGTTCTCGACCGTGCGCTCGCGCATCGCGATCAGCGTTTGCCGGACCGTATCGGAACGCTCGGCCGGGTGCAGTGCTGACAG
This sequence comes from Burkholderia sp. Ap-955, assembly GCF_011753045.1. Lineage (NCBI taxonomy): Bacteria > Pseudomonadati > Pseudomonadota > Betaproteobacteria > Burkholderiales > Burkholderiaceae > Burkholderia > Burkholderia sp. Ap-955. The sequence goes on along the minus strand of NZ_VWWH01000018.1, from coordinate 48,092 downwards.
CACGATCAGGCAGCCCGCCGGCTTCGACCGCCGCGTGAACACGCGTGCGGTATCCATCAGGTAGTTCCGTACGGCGTCGTGCGCGCTGCCGGCCTGTTCGACGCCCCCCCAGATTTCCCGCCCCTCCGTTGCGCCGTAGTGATCGAGCGCTTGCCGGAACAACGCTTCCTTGCTGCCGAACGCCGCATACAGGCTCGGCGACGCGATGCCCATCGCGGCCGTCAGGTCGGCCATCGACGCGCCTTCGTAGCCGAGGCGCCAGAACACCTCCATCGCGCGATCCAGCGCCGCTTCCTTGTCGAAGCTTCTCGGTCGGCCCCGTTCAGCCATTGTGTCCGTCCCTTCGTCGATTTCTGTATCGATCGATAAATTAAATCAATTGACTGTGTCGCGCAACTTGCCACATTCTGTGTCGGTCGTTACATAAATGAGGAAAGGAACCGACATGAACCGACTTCAGGGCAAGCGTGCGCTCATCACGGGCGGCAGCCGTGGCATCGGTGCGGCGATCGCGAAACGGCTGGCGGCCGATGGCGCGGACGTCGCGATTACCTACGAGAAATCGGCGGAGCGGGCGCAGGCCGTCGTCGCCGGCATCGAGGCGCTGGGCCGCCGCGCCGTCGCGATCCAGGCGGACAGCGCCGATCCGGTGGCCGTGCGCGACGCGGTCGATCGTGCGGCGGAGGCGTTCGGCGGTCTAGACATTCTCGTCAACAACGCGGGGATTTTCCGGGCCGGTGGGCTGGACGACCTCACGCTCGACGATATCGACGCGACGTTGAACGTGAACGTGCGCGCGGTGATCGTCGCGTCGCAGGCGGCGGCGCGGCATCTCGGCGAGGGTGGGCGCATCGTGTCGACCGGCAGTTGCCTCGCCACGCGCGTGCCCGATGCGGGGATGAGCCTCTATGCGGCGAGCAAGGCCGCGCTGATCGGCTGGACGCAGGGGCTTGCGCGCGATCTCGGCCCGCGCGGCGTCACGGTCAATATCGTGCATCCGGGGTCGACGGATACCGACATGAACCCGGCCGACGGCGAACATGCCGGTGCGCAGCGTTCGCGGATGGCGATCCCGCAGTACGGCAAGGCCGACGACGTGGCGGCGCTTGTCGCGTTCGTGGTCGGGCCGGAAGGGCGGTCGATCAACGGGACCGGGTTGACGATCGATGGCGGTGCGAACGCGTGAGTGCGTGAATGCCGACGCCCGGCGTGAGTTTTCGACCGGGCGGTGTTGCGTTCGTTATCGGCAGCCGAGCCGGTGATGCTCGGTTTCGAGATCGGCGCGCTTGTCGTAAGCGCGCAGTTCGTTGCGTTGCTTGCCGTCCGGGGCCATCCCGCGAACGACCTTCTGGCCGCGGTCGGGGGCGTGCGTGACGGCGTCGATGCCGGCGGCCAGTTCACGGCAACGTGAGTCGGGCGAGGGGTTTTCCGCGTGCGGTGCTGCTGCGTTCGTGATGTTGGCGATGCCGGGGCTGACGTAGCGCGGCTTCGCGGGTGCGGTAAGGGTGTCGGCGGCGTTTGCCGTGCCGGTCATCGCTGAAAGCGCGGCGAGTGCCGCGATCGCTCGAATCATTGCGTGAGTCCGGGGGCTGAAGAAGGTTCGGAATTCTACGCAATATGCGGCGCAGGGCCGTGGCGATCGGGCGAGATGCGATCGTGTGTCGCAGGGGAGGCCGGCGGCTGAATGCTCGTCGATCCGTATGTGATGCTGGCAGGCTTTGAGCACGCAGCAGTGCACGCGGAAAGCAAGAAGCCCGCTTGCTTTCGCAGAGCGGGCTTCGGTATTGGTTGCGGGGGTAGGATTTGAACCTACGACCTTCGGGTTATGAGCCCGACGAGCTGCCAGACTGCTCCACCCCGCGGCGCGAAGTGTACTAGGGCTGATGTGGAGAGTCAATCGATTGGTGAATTACGTCGAATGGAATCGGCGGCCCACCTTCTCCGCGCGCGACGATCCGGCGTGCAGGTTGCCTGCCGATGCTTCCCGATCTGCTTCGACGTCAGACGCTTTTCGTCGGCGTCGTTGCGGTACTTGGTCGTGGGGAAAGTGGATGAGGCCATGAGGATGGCTGGTCCCCCCGACAGGAATCGAACCTGTATCTAGCGCTTAGGAGGCGCTTGTTCTATCCATTGAACTACGGGGAGAGCCATGTCCGGGGGAAACGCAAAAAACGCGAACCGGACGGCAGTGTGGACAGCGCGCAGAGTATAGCAAACGCGCGGCGCGTCGGCGGGGCGGAATGCATGCCGGCGCGCGTGATCGCGCAATCAGCCGCGATCGGAAATCAGCGTGTCAGCGAATCAGAAATCGACGACGACGAAATCTTCCTTGCCCACATCGCACAGCGGGCAGCGCCAGTCGGCGGGAATGTCGGCGAAGCGGGTGCCGGGCGCGATGCCTTCGTCGGGCAGCCCTTCCGCTTCGTTGTAGACCCACCCGCAAATCAGGCAGACCCAGCTCTGGTATTCGGTTACTTCACTCATGTAGCGCTCGGGAAAATGGAAATCCGGTGATGCCGTCCGCGGCCTGGCCGGCGGACGAAAGGCGCAATGGTACCGGAATTTCGTCGAACGGCTCCGCAACGTCGTTTTAAACGTACGCATCGCGAACAACGCAACCGAAACACATATCCCGTGCGTGCGGTGTATGCTTCGCGGGCTATCCAATCATAAGGAGAATGCGATGCTGAACAGAAAGTGGATCGCAGGTGCGGTATGTGTGGCGGCGATGGCCGTGTCGACGATGGCACGGGCCGAGGCGCGTGTGTATTTCGAAGCGCCGAGCGAGGGCGCGACGGTGTCGAACCCGGTGCATGTGAAGTTCGGGCTCGAAGGAATGGAGCTTCGACCGGCCGGCGACCACACGCCGAACAGTGGCCATCATCACCTGCTGATCGACGGCCGGCCGATTCCGAAGGGCGACGTGATTCCCGCGAGCGAGCGTTCGCTGCACTTCGGCAAGGCCCAGACCGAAACCGACATCAAGCTGCCGCCCGGCCAGCACACGCTGACGCTGCAGTTGGGCGACGGCATCCACCGCTCGTACGGCCCCGAATTGAGCTCGACGATCACGGTCAACGTGAAGTAACTGCGTGTGCCGCGTACGGGCGCCCGAGGCGTCCGGCGCGGGAGGGGCGATCGGCCGGCTGCAGGCATCCGGCCCACGTTGGCCCTTTCGCTCGGAATTCGCGGCCGGCGTCCGCTACCGGAAGCCGGCCGCACCCAGCGCGCCATCGCATCGCGTCGCTGCGCGTCGATGGCCGCCTGCCAGCCGTCAAATGCAGGTTCCAACCCGCCTCCCAACCCGTTTGTCGGCCTTATCCGTCCGGCCATGCCGGTGACGCCGCCCGCGACCGGTACAATGGGCGCTTCCGATTTCTCTCTTCGCCGTCTCCCCATGTCGCTCTATTCCATTTCCGGCGCGCAACTCGCGTTCGGTCACGTCGCGTTGCTCGATCACGCGGATTTCTCGCTGGAAGCCGGCGAGCGCGTCGGCCTGATCGGCCGCAACGGCGCGGGCAAGTCGTCGCTGCTGAAGATCGTCGCCGGGCTCGCGAAGCCCGACGACGGGCTGGTCACGCGCCAGCAGGAACTCGTGACCGTCTACGTGCCGCAGGAGCCCGAATTCGAGCCGGGCGCGACGGTGTTCGATGCAGTCGCATCGGGGCTCGCGCACACGCGCGAACTGCTCGAAGAATACGATTCGATCGCGCATCGCCTCGCGGATATCCCCGAAGGCGCCGAGCATGATGCGCTGCTCGCGCGGATGAACGCGCTGCAGTCGTCGCTCGATGCGCACGACGCGTGGAGCTGGCGCACGCGCGTGTCGATGACGCTCGCGCAGATTGGCCTGGCGGACGTCGATGCACCCGTCGATGCGTTGTCGGGCGGGATGCAGAAGCGCGTCGCGCTGGCGCGCGCGCTGGTGCTGCAGCCCGACGTGCTGCTGCTCGACGAACCGACCAACCACCTCGACTTCGACGGCATCCGCTGGCTGGAAGAGCTGCTCGTCGCGCAGCGCGCGGGCCTGCTGTTCATCACGCACGATCGCGCGTTCCTCGACCGCGTCGCGACGCGCATCGTCGATCTCGATCGCGGCCGGCTGCTGTCGTACCCGGGCAATTTTTCCGCGTACCAGACGCGCAAGGCACAGCAGCTCGAAATCGAGCGCGTGGAAAACGAGAAGTTCGACAAGCTGCTCGCGCAGGAAGAAGTGTGGATCCGCAAGGGTGTCGAAGCGCGCCGCACGCGCAGCGTCGGCCGCATCGCGCGGCTCGTGCAGATGCGCAACGAGCGCGCGGAGCGCCGCAACACGCTGGGCAACGTGAAGCTGGATGTCGCGCAGGGCGAGAAGTCCGGCAAGATCGTCGCGGAACTGACCGACGTGACGAAGCGCTACGGCGGCCGCGCGGTCGTCGATCGTTTCTCGACGACGGTGATGCGTGGTGACAAGATCGGCTTCATCGGCCCGAACGGCGCCGGCAAGACGACGCTGCTCAAGCTGATTCTCGGCGAACTGAAGCCCGACGAAGGCACGGTGCGCATCGGCACCAACCTGCAGGTCGCCTATTTCGACCAGATGCGTGCACAGCTCGACCAGGACAAGAGCCTGGCGGATACGATCAGCCCCGGCAGCGAATGGGTCGAGATCGGCGGCGTGCGCAAGCACGTGATGAGCTATCTCGGCGATTTCCTGTTCGCGCCGGAACGCGCGCGTTCGCCGGTGAAGTCGCTGTCGGGCGGCGAGCGCAACCGGCTGCTGCTCGCGCGCCTGTTCGCGCGTCCGGCCAACGTGCTGGTGCTCGACGAACCGACCAACGACCTCGACATCCAGACGCTCGAGCTGCTCGAGGAACTGCTGGCCGACTACGACGGCACGGTGCTGCTCGTCAGCCACGATCGCGCGTTCCTCGACAACGTCGTGACGTCGGTGATCGCGGCCGAAGGTGACGGCAAGTGGCGCGAATACGTCGGCGGCTTCAGCGACTGGCAGATCCAGAGCGCGCGCGCGGATCAGCTCGCGCAGCAGGAAGCCGCGAAGCGTGCGGTCAAGGAAGCCGCGCCGGTCAAGGAAGAGGCGGCGAAAAGCGCCGCGGGCCGCAACACGCAACGCACGGTGAAGCTGTCGTTCAACGAGCAGCGCGAGCTCGATGCGCTGCCGGAGAAGATCGCGGCGCTCGAAGAGGAGCAGAAGACGATCAATGCGCGTCTCGAAGACGGCTCGATTTTCGCGAAGGATCCGCAGGAAGGCACGCGCCTGACCGAGCGGTTCGCGGCGATCGACGACGAATTGCTCGAAGCGCTCGAACGGTGGGAAACGCTCGAGGCGAAGCGCAAGCCCGCGTAAAACGCAGACGCGCCGCGCGGCCGGCGGCCGCTGCGCGCGATTCCGCGATTGGCGTGCCACGCGGAACCAGTAAAATACCGCGCGTCCCGGGCAGCGCAGCGCACGCCGCGCGCCCGCTTTCGGAGCAGTCCAAGCACACCGTTGTTTCGATTCGCTTTTTTACGGAACTCAACGTTTTGTCCACGACGTTATCCACACGAGGTGTGGACAACGTCCCGATGAATGACGAAATTCAGCGCCTATGTCAACGAAGAAACCCAGCGCGGCCTATAGCGAAGCATCGATCAAGGTGCTCAAGGGTCTCGAGCCGGTCAAGCAGCGGCCCGGCATGTACACCCGTACCGAGAATCCGCTGCACATCATCCAGGAAGTCATCGACAACGCGTCCGACGAGGCGCTCGGCGGCTACGGCAAGCAGATCACGGTCACGCTGCACGCCGACCAGTCGGTATCGGTTGAGGACGACGGCCGCGGCATCCCGTTCGGCATGCACCCGGAAGAGGGCGTGCCGGTCGTCGAGATCGTATTCACGCGCCTGCACGCGGGCGGCAAGTTCGACAAGGCCGCGGGCGGCGCCTACACGTTCTCGGGCGGCCTGCACGGCGTCGGCGTGTCGGTGACGAACGCGCTGGCGACGCGCCTCGACGTGACGGTCTGGCGCGACGGCAAGATCGCGGAGCTCGGCTTCGCCGAAGGCGATGTCGTGAAACCGCTCGCGACGCAGGCCGCAGGTCGCGGCGAGAAGAAATCCGGTACGCGCGTGCAGGTGTGGCCGAATCCGAAGTATTTCGATTCGCCGAACCTGCCGCTTGGCGAACTGCAGCGCCTGCTGCGCTCGAAGGCCGTGCTGCTGCCGGGCGTCGAGGTCGTGCTCGTCAACGAGAAGTCGGGCGAGCGCCAGACGTGGAAATATGAAGACGGCCTGCGCGGCTACCTGCTCGACGAAATGAACGGCAGCGAGCTGCTGATCCCGCTGTTCGAAGGCGAGCGCTTTGCCGATTCGCGTTCGGGCGACGACACCTTCGCCGAAGGCGAGGGCGCGTCGTGGGTCGTCGCATGGAGCGAGGAAGGCTCGCTCGTGCGCGAGTCGTACGTGAACCTGATCCCGACGCCGGCCGGCGGCACGCACGAATCCGGCCTGCGCGACGGTCTCTACCAGGCCGTGAAAAGCTTCGTCGAACTGCACAATCTGCAGCCGAAGGGCGTAAAGCTGCTCGCGGAAGACGTGTTCGCGCGCGTGTCGTTCGTGTTGTCCGCGAAGGTGCTCGATCCGCAGTTCCAGGGGCAGATCAAGGAACGCCTGAACAGCCGCGACGCGGTGAAGCTCGTCTCGTCGTTCTCGCGCCCGGCGCTGGAGCTGTGGCTGAACCAGCACGTCGAGCACGGCAAGAAGCTCGCCGAACTCGTGATCAAGCAGGCGCAGGCGCGCACGCGCGCGGGCCAGAAGGTCGAGAAGCGCAAGAGCTCGGGCGTCGCGGTGCTGCCCGGCAAGCTGACCGATTGCGAGACGGAAGATATCGCGCGCAACGAGCTGTTCCTGGTCGAGGGCGACTCGGCAGGCGGCTCCGCGAAGATGGGCCGCGACAAGGAGTACCAGGCGATCCTGCCGCTGCGCGGCAAGGTGCTGAACACGTGGGAAACCGAGCGCGACCGCCTGTTCGCGAACAACGAGGTGCACGACATCTCGGTCGCGATCGGCGTCGATCCGCACAGCCCGGATGAAAGCGTCGACCTGTCGAACCTGCGCTACGGCAAGATCTGCATCCTGTCGGACGCGGACGTCGACGGCTCGCACATCCAGGTGCTGCTGCTCACGCTGTTCTTCAAGCATTTCCCGCAACTGATCGAGCGCGGCCATGTGTGCGTCGCGCGCCCGCCGCTGTTCCGCGTCGACGCGCCCGCGCGCGGCAAGAAGGCCGCGCAGAAGCTCTATGCGCTGGATGACGGCGAACTCGAGGCGATCCTCGACAAGCTGCGCAAGGACGGCGTGCGCGAGACGCAATGGAGCATCAGCCGCTTCAAGGGTCTCGGCGAAATGAGCGCCGAGCAGCTGTGGGATACGACGATGAACCCCGATACGCGCCGCCTGATGCCGGTGAAGCTCGGCGAGCTCGACTACGAGGCGACCGTCGCACGCATGACGATGCTGATGGGCAAGGGCGAGGCAGCCGCGCGACGCGGATGGCTCGAGGAAAAGGGCAACGACGTCGAAGCGGACATCTAAGCCGAACACCTGCGCGGCCGGGCACGACGCCCGGCGCGGCCTCACGCCACTTACGAATACGGAATTCAGATGGACGACAACACTTCCGATCTCTTCGCCAGCTCCGATGCACCGGACTCCGACGCGCTGACGCTCGGCAACTACGCGGAGCAGGCGTATCTCAGCTACGCGGTCAGCGTCGTGAAGAGCCGCGCGCTGCCCGACGTGTGCGACGGCCAGAAGCCGGTGCAGCGCCGGATCCTGTTCGCGATGAACGAAATGGGCCTCGGCCCGGACGCGAAGCCGGTGAAGTCGGCGCGCGTGGTCGGCGACGTGCTCGGTAAATACCACCCGCACGGCGACCAGTCGGCATACGACGCACTGGTGCGTCTCGCGCAGGACTTCTCGCTGCGCTACCCGTTGATCGACGGGCAGGGCAACTTCGGCTCGCGCGATGGCGACGGCGCGGCGGCGATGCGGTACACCGAAGCCCGCCTCACGCCGATCGCGAAGCTGCTGCTCGACGAGATCGACCAGGGCACGGTCGACTTCATGCCGAACTACGACGGCTCGTTCGAGGAGCCGAAGACGCTGCCGAGCCGCATGCCGTTCGTGCTGCTGAACGGCGCGTCGGGCATCGCGGTCGGTCTCGCGACCGAAATCCCGTCGCATAACCTGCGTGAAGTCGCGGCCGCGGCGGTCGCGCTGATCCGCAATCCGAAGCTCTCGCACGCGGAGCTGATGAACCTGATTCCCGGCCCGGATTTCCCGGGCGGCGGCCAGATCATCTCGAGCGACGCCGAAATCGCGGCGGCCTATGAAACCGGCCGCGGCAGCCTGAAGGTGCGCGCGCGCTGGAAGATCGAGGATCTCGCGCGCGGCCAGTGGCAGCTCGTCGTGACCGAGCTGCCGCCGAGCACGTCGGGCCAGAAGGTGCTCGAGGAAATCGAGGAGCTGACGAACCCGAAGATCAAGCTCGGCAAGAAGACGCTGACGCCCGAACAGCTCAACACGAAGAAGGCGATGCTCGACCTGCTCGACGCGGTGCGCGACGAGTCGGGCAAGGAAGCGGCGGTGCGGCTCGTGTTCGAGCCGAAGTCGCGCACGATCGACCAGACGGAATTCGTGAACACGCTGCTCGCGTACACGAGCCTCGAATCGAATGCGACGCTGAACCTCGTGATGATCGGCGCCGACGGCCGGCCGGGCCAGAAGGGCCTGCTGACGATCCTCGACGAATGGGTGAAGTTCCGCCAGCTGACGATGACGCGCCGGTGCCGCCATCGTCTCGCGAAGGTCGACGACCGCATCCACATCCTCGAAGGGCGGATGATCGTCTTCCTGAACATTGACGAGGTGATCCGCATCATCCGCGAGTCGGACGAACCAAAGGCGGCGCTGATGAGCGCGTTCGGCCTCAGCGATCGGCAGGCGGAAGACATTCTCGAAATCCGGCTGCGCCAGCTCGCGCGGCTCGAGAAGATCAAGATCGAGAAGGAACTCGAAGCGTTGCGCGACGAAAAGGCGAAGCTCGAGGAACTGCTCGCGAACGAAAGCGCGATGAAGCGGCTGATGATCAAGGAGATCGAGGCCGATGCGAAGCAGTACGGCGACGATCGCCGCACGCTGATCCAGCAGGAAAAGCGCGCGACGTTCGAGGCGAAGGTGGTCGACGAGCCGGTGACGGTGGTCGTGTCGCAGAAGGGCTGGGTGCGCGCGCTGAAGGGCCACGGGCTCGACCCGGCCGGCTTCACGTTCAAGGCGGGCGACCACCTGTACGCGGCGTTCCAGTGCCGCACGCCGGATCGCCTGATCGCATGGGGCAGCAGCGGCCGCGTGTACTCGGTGGACGTGTCGATACTGCCGGGCGGGCGCGGCGACGGCGTGCCCGTCACGTCGCTGATCGAGCTCGAATCGGGCTCGCACCTGATGCACTACTTCGCGGCGCCGGCCGACCAGCAACTGCTGCTCGCGTCGAGCAACGGCTTCGGCTTCCTCGCGAAGGTCGGCGACATGGTGAGCCGTGTGAAGGCCGGCAAGGCGTTCATGACGATCGATGCAGGTGCGGTGCCGCTCGCGCCGATGCCGGTGCTGCCGAACGCGACGCTGGTCGCGTGCCTGTCGAGCGGCGGCCGCCTGCTCGTGTTCGGGATGGACGAGATGAAGACGCTGTCCGGCGGCGGTCGCGGCGTGATCCTGATGGCGCTCGACGACAAGGAAACGCTCGTGCAGGCGCTCGCGATCGATCCGGCCGGCGTCGTGCTGATCGGCACCGGCCGCGGCGGCAAGGCGATGGACGAGACGCTGTCGTATGCGGGGCTGGCGCCGCACGTCGGCAAGCGCGCGCGCAAGGGCCGCGCGCCGGACACGAAGCTCAAGGTCGTCAGCGAACTGCGTCCGCTGCTCGGCTGACGCTGCGCACGTTCGATCGTCCGGCTCGGTCGCGATCGAAGGCCGCACCTCCGCTTCGGCGGACGTGCGGCTTTTTCTTTTGGAGGGGGGATTCGGGTAAGCAAGCGTGGCGCTGTCACGCGGAACTTGCAAAATAGTGTGAAATCGCGCCTGGGGTCTGAACCGCGCAGCGACAATCGGGTCGAACGTCGCTCGATGCCGCGTGCGACGCGGCCGTTCGCCGCACCCACCTCCTCACAGGATTGCCGTCATGTCCCATGCTGTCTCCGTCGCGCTGTTTCTTCATCTGCTGGCCGTCGCCGTGTGGGTGGGCGGGATGGTCTTCGCCAACTTCTGCCTGCGTCCGGCGCTGTCCGACCTGTCGCCGCAGCTTCGGTTGCCGCTGATCGAGGGCGTGTTCGGCCGCTTCTTCAACTGGGTATCGGGTTCCGTGATCGTGATCCTGCTGACCGGCGGCTTCCTGCTTGTGCAATTCGGCGGCGCGCACGCGACGTGGTCGCTGCACGCGATGGCCGGGCTCGGCGTCGTGATGATGCTGATCTTCGGGCATATTCGGTTCGCGCTGTTCCCGCGCATCCGCCGTGCGGTGCAGGCGCAGAAGTGGCCGGACGGCGCACGCGCGGTAAATACGGTGCGCCTGCTCGTCCTCGTGAACCTCGTGCTTGGCATCGTCACGATCGGCGCGGCGGTGTTGTCGCGCGGTTTCTGATTGACCGGAGCCGGCTAGCCCGCGCGCAGTCACGGGTGGGCCGGCAAGCGCCGCTACGCGGCCAGCATCGCATCGAGCAGCCATGAGCCGACCGGGCCGAGCGGCCGGTTGCGCGACCAGACCGCATCGACCCGCACACGGCGCGGCCAGCCGCGCGCACGCAGTTCGCACAGGCGATCGCGCGCGAAGTGGTCGACCATCCAGCGCGGCAGTTCGGCCCAGCCGAACCCCAGCACGGCCATCTCCAGCAGCATCAGGTAGCTCGGTGCCAGCCAGTGCTGCGTGCCGACGACGATCCGGTCGTCGGCGCCGCGTCCTTCCGTTTTCACGTAGGTATTGAGGCGCAGTTCGCGCACGTCGCGCAGCGCGGCGTGCGGCACGTCGGCGTCGCCGTATTCGGCGAGCGCGTGCGTGCGGCCGACGAACAGCCCGATTTCCGACTCCTCCGCGATCGTCGCCGCGCCGATGTCGGCCGGGTAGGCCGCGCGCGCGGCCATCAGCCCGAGCTGCGCGCGGCCCTGCTGGATCAGGTCGAGCACGTCTTCGTGCTCGGCGATCTGGCATTCGAGCTCGAGCGCCGGGAAGCGCCGTTCGAGCGCCATCAACGTTTCCTCATAGCGCTTCGACTGGTACGTATCGGACACGACGAGCGTCAGCCGCGCTTCCTCGCCACGCGCGAGCCGCGCGGCCGTGCGGTCGATCGCCGCGCCGGCCTCGAGCGCGCGCTGGACTTGCGGCAGCAGCGCGCGCCCTGCATTGGTCAGCGTCGGTGCGCGCGTCGAGCGGTCGAACAACTGCACGCCGAGATCGATCTCGAGATTCGCGATCGCTTCCGACACGGTCGACTGGCGCTTGCCGAGCTTGCGCGCGGCGGCCGTGAACGAGCCGAGCAACGCGGCTTCGGCAAAGGCGAGCAGGGCTTCGGGGGCGTGGCGCATGCGGTGCTCCTGAGTACGACATATCGGTAAAACCGATGATATCAAACTGGATTCACCCGGTTTCGCCGATCAAAATGGCGGCCATGAACGAAGTAGGCGAATCGGAGGGAATCATGAAACAGATCAACAAAACGGTGACGGAACGGCTGCTGCATGCCCTGACGTTCGAGCTGGTCGCGATCGCGCTGTGCGCGCCGATCGGCGCGTGGCTGCTCGACATGCCGGTGTCGCACGTCGGCGTGCTGACGGTGATGGTGTCGCTGATCGCAATGGCGTGGAACATGGCGTTCAATACGCTGTTCGACCGCTTCGAGCGTCGCGCGGGGCTGACCCGCACGCTCGGCATGCGGATCGCGCATGCGGTCACGTTCGAGCTCGGCCTCGTCGTGATGGTGGTGCCGGTCGCCGCGTGGTGGCTGAACGTGAGCCTCGTCGAGGCGCTGCTGCTCGACCTCGGCATCGTGCTGTTCTTCCTGCCTTACACGTTCTGCTTCAACCTCGCTTACGACGCGTTGCGCGCCCGCTGGATGGCACGCCGGGTCGCGGTGCAGGCAGGTTGAGGACGGGCAGGGCGGGCGAGCGGGGCGACTGCCGGTAGCGCGCCGGGGAGGGCGGCCGCCGCCTGTCAGCGCGCGGCGGCCAGCAGCCACACGCCGCAAGCAACCGCGACCGTGCCGTACACGGCATAGACGGGCACCTTGAAGCGCGCAAAGCACAGCGTCGCGAAGGCGCCCGTCAGCCAGTAAACCGGGTCGGCCGGTTCGCGATGCAGGATCTTCACGACGGCGACGACGAGAAAGCCCGTCGTCGCCGCGCGCAGCAGGCGCATCCCGTGCTCGAAGCGCGAATGGCGCTTGAGCCGGAACAGGTGGTTCTGCGCAAACACGACGAGGCACCCCGACGGAATGAACAGCGCGGCCGTGGCGAGCAGCGCGCCGACCCAGCCGTCGGTCAGGTAGCCGAGAAACGGGACGACGTTCAGCAGCGGCCCCGGCGCGACAGGCGACAGCGCGAACGCCAGCGTAAAGTCGTGATCGGAGATGCCCGTTGCGGGCGTGACGAACAGCGTCTTGAGCACGGGCAGCGCGGAAAATCCGCCGCCGAACAGCGTCATGCCGGCGCCGGCGAGACGCGGCCACAGCAGCGTTGCCTGGTAATCGCCGGGCAGCGGCACCGCGAACAGCGTGACGAGTACGCCGAGCAGCACGAGCAGGTTGCGGTCGCGGGTCGACAACGTGAAATCGACCGCGTCGCGTTGCGGCGGCCCCGTCAGCCAGCCGGCCGCGAACGCAGCGAAGAGAATCCCGACGAAGGCGGCCGGATTATGGGCGAAACCGAGCAGAATCGTCGACAGCGCGGCGATCAGTTGTTCGAGCCGCGTGCGCGCGAGCGAGCGCAACTGCTTGACCCACGTGACGCCGATCAGCGCGGCGAGCACCATCCCGAAGTGATTGATCAGCACCGGTGCGGCAAGCGAGCGCACGAGCGGCGTCTGATAGAAGATCGCGAACAGCGTCATCAGGATCGAGAACGGCAGCACGCTCGCAATGCCGGCGACCCATGCACCGGCTCGGCCGTGCAGCGTCTGGCCGACCTGCACCGCGACGTTGCAGCCGACGGGGCCCGGCACGAGCCACGCGAGCGCGACGAGATCGCCGAAGACGTGCGGCTCGATGCGCCGCAGCCGCTCCACGTAATGGCGTTCGAGTTGCGCCATCATCGAAAGCCCGCCCCACGAGACGGCCGAAATGCTGGCGACGACCTTGAACAAGGTCCATAGGGATGCCGGTGCCTCTTCGACACGAGCGGTCGCTTCGACTTCGACGGTTGTCATGATTGTGTGGATGGCGCAGCGCCAAATCTCTCGTATGTGACCATGCCGGCGGCCCGCCGACACGTCGGCCCTCCCGATTGTCCACCGCACATCATGACACTGCCATGCGCGAAAACGCTAGTTAATGAACCAACCGATTCGATCGGAAAACGAAATAATTGCGGCAGTGCGCAATGCACGCCAAGGCTGCAGCGGTGCGGCGCTCAGGCGCCGGTGCTGCCGGTCGCGCGATGCGCGACGACGTTCGGATGTTCGCCGCGCACGCCGAAGCGTGCGATCAGCGCGGGAATCGCGTCGGCCGGCACCGGTCGCGAGAACAGGAAGCCTTGCGCCTCGATCTCGCCGAGCGCGGCCAGCCACGTGATCTGCTCCTCGGTTTCCGTGCCTTCGACGACGACGGTCAGGCCGAGCGAGCGCGCGAGATGCACGATCGACGACACCATCACGCACACGCTGCGATCGTTCGGGATGGCCTGCACGAACGAGCGGTCGACCTTCAGCGTGTCGACGGAGAAGCGGTGCAGGTACGACAGCGACGAATAGCCGGTGCCGAAATCGTCGAGCGCGATCCGGATGCCGAGCTTCTTCAACGCGACGATCTTCTCGGACACGAGCTCCGGATATTCCATCATCGCGGTCTCGGTGATCTCGATCTCGAGCCGGTTCGCGTCGATGCCGGTGTCCTGTATCGCCTGCGAGATCGTCTCGATCAGGTCGCCGCGCCAGAACTGCACGGGCGAAATGTTGACCGCGAGTGTCAGCGTGTCGTGGCCGTCGTCGCGCCAGCGCGCGATCTGTTCGCACGCGGTGCGGATCACGAAGTCGCCGATCGGCACGATCAGGCCGGTCGATTCGGCAATCGAAATGAATTCGTTCGCGGAGATGACGCCGTGCTCCGGATGATCCCAGCGCGCGAGCGCCTCGAAGCCGGTGATGTGGCGGTGCGTGAGGTCGATCTTCGGCTGGTACGCGAGGAACAGCTGCCCCTCGGCTAGCGCGACGCGCAGTTGCTGTTCCCAGCGCATCAGGTGGTCGGCGCGGTGCGACAGGTGCGGCGCATAGAACTGGTAGCAGTTCTTGCCGGCGTCCTTCGCGCTGTACATCGCGAGGTCGGCCTTCTTCAGCAGGTCGATCTCGCTTTCGTTCGCCACCGTGTGCAGCGCGATGCCGATGCTCGCATGCAGCACGAACGAGCTGCCGCGCACGTCGAACGGTTCGCCGAACATCCGGATGATCGCTTCCGCGAGCCGCACCGCGCGCCGCTCGACGTCGTCGCCCTTCATCACCACGACGAATTCGTCGCCGCCGATGCGCGCGAGCGAGCCTTCGTCGCCGACCGCATCGGCCAGGCGCGACGCGGTCATCTGCAGCACGATGTCGCCGGCGTTGTGGCCGAGCGTATCGTTGACGGTCTTGAAGTTGTCGAGATCGATGAACAGCAGCCCGAGCCGCGACAGGCTCGCCGGCATCGACACGTCGTTGCGCAGCCCGCGCAGCGTCGCATAGCGGTTCGCGAGGCCGGTGAGCAGGTCGTATTCGGCGAGCTGCGTCATTTCGCGCTCACGGCCGAGCAGCTTCCCGATCAGGCCCGTCGCGACGCCGAAGAACGCGAGCATCGCGAGCGTGATGAAGCTCGTCATCAGCAGGTAGACGTTGCGCGTGTGGTAGTAGTCCGCGAATTCCTCGGTTTGCGACAGCCCGACCATCACCGCGAGCGGGTAGCCGTCGAGGTGGCGGTACGACACGATGCGCGTCACGCCGTCGATCGGGTCGATGATCGTGCCCGTCACGCGCTCGGCGATCGGGTAAACACCCGACGCGGAAAACGCGCCGGGCGCGTTGCTGACCGAGCCCGTGCGCCGCGCGAGCACCGCGCCCGTATCTGACACCACCGCGATCACGCCTTCCTTGCCGATCGCCGCGTTGTTGTAGAAGTCGTTGGTGAAGTAGCTCGGGTCTTCCGACACGACGACGATGCCCGCGAAGCTGCCGTCCGGGTTGTTCAGGCGCCGGGTCATCTGCAGCGTCCAGTGGCTCGACACGCGGCCGAGTACGGGCTTGCTGATGAACAGGCGGTCGTCGTTGTGCGCGAGGTGGACCTTGAAGTGCTCGCGGTCGGCCAGGTTGATCGGCTGCGGATGCAGCTCGGCCGTGTTCGCGAACAGGATGCCCTTCGCGTTGACGAGCGACACCTGGATCAGCGTGTCGCTCGGCACGACGCCTTTCTCGACGGCGCTGGCGAGGTTGAAGCGGGCGGGCGATTTCTCGAATTCGAACTTGACGAAGCGGGTGATCTGGTCGACCTGGTGGATCGCCTTGACCGTATGCTGCTCGAGCGCGGAGGACAGGATCGCGGCGGAAGCCGCCGCTTCCTTGTACGCGCTGTCCTTCTCCACCGACAGACGCGCGATGATCACGGCCCACAGCAGCGCGAGCGCCAGCATCCCGAGCAGCGGGATCGCAAAGAGCGCACGCCGGCGCGATTTGCGCGGCGCGCGTAGCGGCCGGGTCGGCGGCGTGTGGTTGGACCGGGCGGAGCTCATCGAAGAGGGTGGCGTCCTGCTCGCGTGCGCCACCCGTCTGGATGGCTGACTATGGGTTGGGATTGTCCCGACGTCTGTTCGTTCGCGGGACACGCAACCATGGACAGACCTCCGAAACAACGGATTAGGCCCGATATTACTGGTTGGAACGTTTTTGCGATAGTTGGGCGAATCGGAGGGGGGGCGCCGGGCGGGCCGGCGCCATCGCACATCGCGAAATGTCAGGCGGGTGACAGGAAGGTGCCGTCGACGACGGTGACGACATGGCCGCCGATCCACGTGGTGCCGTCTTCGTCATAGCTGACGAAGATACGGCCGTCGCGGCCGATCGCCGTACCCTGGCGGGCCGTATACGACTGGCCGGGGCGGCGTTCCTGCCGCGTCAGCAGCCCGGCGAGCGCGGCGTTGGCGCTGCCGGTGACGGGATCCTCGCCGAAGCCGAAATTGCCGCCCGTCATCAGGCAGCGGATTTCGAACGTCGCGGGGCCGCCTTCGGCGTGCGGCGCGTAGACCGCGAGGCCGTCCGTGCCGTAGCGGTGCGTGAGCGCCGTCAGCGCGGCCGGATCGGGCGTCAGGCCGATGCAGGCATCGGCCGATTTCAGCCGCACGACCAGCCACGGCGCGCCGTTGTCGACCGCGCACGGCTCGGCATCCAGATCGACCGCGTCGCTGCGCAGCGCGGCAGCCAGCGCCGCGTAGTCCGAACGGTCGAGCGGCGTGACGCGTGCCGGCGGCGCGGCGAACGCCCAGCCGTCGGCCTGCTCGCGCAGCGCGACCCGGCCGACCCCGCACTGCTGGATCAGCCGGCCCGGCATGCGCGGCCGCGCGCCGCTTTCCAGGAACGCATGCGCGGTGCCCAGCGTCGGGTGGCCGGCGAACGGCAGTTCGCCCTCCGTTGTGAAGATCCGGACGCGGTAGTCGGCTTCCGGATCGGTCGGCGTGCAGAGGAACGTCGTTTCCGACAGGTTTGTCCAGCGGGCGATCGCCAGCATGTCGTCGTCGCCGAGCGAATCGGCGTCGAACACCACGGCGAGCGCGTTGCCCTTGAACGGCACCGACGTGAACACGTCGACCTGCTTGAAACGGACGAGACGGCCGGGCATCGTGCTGCGTTCGTTACGCAACTTCGGCGATCAGCTCGATCTCGACGCACGCGCCGAGCGGGATCTGCGCCACGCCGAATGCCGAGCGCGCGTGCTTGCCGGCGTCGCCGAACACTTCCGCGATCAGTTCCGACGCGCCGTTCGTCACGACGTGCTGTTCGGTGAAGTCGAGCGTCGAGTTGACGAGGCTCATCAGCTTGACGATGCGCGTGACCTTGTTCAGGTCGCCGGTGTGTGCGTGCAGCGTCGCGAGCAGGTCGATCGCGATCGAGCGGGCGGCGGCCTTGCCGTCTTCCGTCTGCAGATCCGCGCCGAGCTTGCCGGCCCAGACCTTGCCGTCCTTCTTCGCGATGTGGCCCGACAGGAAGACCGTGTTGCCGGTTTGCGCGCTCATCACGTAGGCGGCGGCCGGTGCGCCGGCGGTCGGGAGCTCGATGCCGAGCGACTTCAGCTTGTCGTAGACGTTAGCCATGGATTCGATTCCTCGTAGAGAGTCGTGACAGGAAAAAGGGGATCAGAGACGCTCGCGCAGCAGCTTGCCGAGGCGCGCGACGCCTTCCTCGATCTTCTCGGGCGGCACCGTCACGAACGACAGGCGCAGCGTGTTCTGTTGCGCGTTGTCCGCGAAGAACGGCGCGCCCGGCACGAACGCGACGTGATTGTCGACGGCCGTGGCGAGCAGCTTCATGCTGTCGATCTGCGCGGGCAGGTTCACCCAGATGAACATCCCGCCTTCCGGGCGGTTCCACGTGACGCCTTCCGGCATGTGGCGCTCGAGCGCGCCGAGCATCGCGTCGCACTGCGCGCTGTACAGCTCGCGGATCGTCGGGATGTGCTCGTCGAGGAAGCCGTCCTTGATCACTTCGTGCGCGATGCGCTGCGTGAGCGTCGGCGTGTGCAGGTCGGTGGCCTGCTTGGCCTGCACGAGCTTGAAGTGGAGTTCCTCGGGCGCAATGATGTAGCCGATCCGCAGGCCCGGTGCGAGCACCTTCGAGAACGTGCCGAGGTGCACGATGTGATCGGGCGCCATCGACAGCATCGTCGGCAGCGGCTCGCCGCGGTAGTTCAGCGCGCCGTACGGATCGTCTTCCAGCACCGGGAACGGGCTCGACTGCGCGAACGCGGCGAGCGCGCGGCGGCGCTCGACGGGCAGGCGGCGGCCGGTCGGGTTCTGGAAGTTCGGCTGCGCGTACAGCAGGCGCGCGCCTTGCGTGAGTGCGGGCGTGAGGCCGTCCGGCAGCAGGCCCTGCTCGTCGGTCGGCACCTGCACGTAGCGCGGCTCGTACAGCGAGAACGACTGCAGCGCGCCGAGGTAGGTCGGGGTTTCGACGAGGATCGGGCTGCCCGGATCGACGAGCGCCTTGCCGAGCAGGTCGAGCGCCTGCTGCGAGCCGGTCGTGATCAGCACCTGCGACACGCGCACGCTGTAGCGTTCGGCGATCCATTCGCGCAGCGGCAGGTAGCCTTCGGTCGCGCTGTACTGGAGCGCGGCGGCCGGCGCGTCGCGCAGCACGCGATCGGCGGCGGCGCGCATGCGTTCGGCCGGGAACGTGGCAGGGGCGGGCAGGCCGCCGGCGAACGAGATGACCTCGGGGCGTTCCGTGACCTTCAGGATTTCGCGGATGGCAGAGCTCGTCAGCTTGCGTGCGCGTTCGGAAAGCTGCCAGTGCGGCGGATGCAGGTCGCTCGGATTCATAGTCTCCTCGTTCGGATATCGTGGTCAGTCAAGAAAGGTCGTTCGGGCGCATCGCTTCGACGCCGCCGGGTGGGCGGGCACGAGCGCGATCGAGCCTTCGCGGCCGGGTGGGCAAACCGATCAGGCAAAACGTCGATTATGGCGCAGCTGTTCAGCCGGCGCGAGCCGGTTGCGCGGCGGTGGCGACCGCCGAGCGGCGCCCGAGCACCACGGTGGCGATCACCGCGGCCGCGAACAGCCATGTCGACGGCGTCACCGTTTCGCCGAACAGCAGCGCGGAAAAGGCAATCGTGAAGAAAATCTGCAGCAATTGCACCTGGCCGACGCGCGCGATGCCGCCCATCGCGAGCCCCGCATACCACGCGAAAAAGCCGATGAATTGCGAAAAGAGGGTCACATAGCCGAAGGCGAGCCACGTGCGCAGCGCGAGCGGGCCCGGATGCGCGGCATGCTGCATCCACGCGAGCCAGCCGACCGGCAGCACGAGGAACGGCGCGGACACGACGAGCGCCCAGCAGATCACCTGCCAGCCGCCGATCTGGCGCGCGAGGCGCGCGCCTTCCGCATAGCCGAGCGCGCCGATGCCGACCGCGACGAGCATCAGCGCGTCGCCGGCCTGCACGGTGCCGCCGCCGTCGCGCAGCGCGAACGCGATCACGAGCGCGCTGCCGGCCACCGCGCTGGCCCAGAACGCCTTCGACGGCCGCTCGTGCGACAGCCACGCCGCATACAGCGCGACGAACAGCGGCTGCAGGCCGTTGACCACCGCGCCGTGCGAGGCCGGTACCGATTTCATCGCCCATGCGGAGAACACCGGGTACGCGATGATCACGCCGAGCGATGTGATCGCGAGGCTTTTCAGCTGCGCGCGGGTCGGCAGCGGCTCGCGGCGCCACCACAGCAACAGGCCGGCCGGTATCGCGGCGGCGAGCGCGCGGCCGAGCCCGTTGAGCAGCGGGTGGAGTTCGGCGACGACGATGCGCGTCATCGGCAGCGTCAGGCTGAAAATCATCACGCCGATGAGGCCGAGCAGCATGCCCCGGGTTTCGCGCGAATTCATGAAGTGGGTGTCTCCGTGTTGCCAGTGTTAGATGTAATCGGGGGCGGCGGGGCGCTCAGCGCAGCGTGCGCGCACCCTGCGGCGTGTCGAATTCGGCGACCAGCGCGGGCGGGCCGTCGGCGGCTTCGAGATCGAGCAGGTGGGCGGCGCCGAGCCAGTCAAGCTGCTCGCGGATCGTGTCCGCACGCGGGTGGGTGCCCTTGAGCGCCTTCAGCGCGACGCCGTCGCCCGGCAGCGATTCGGCCGGGTGGCGCGCACTGTCCCACTGGATCAGCGACGGCAGGAGGCCGTCGCCCGCGCCTTGCCACGCGGGGAACGTGCCGTCGTCGGGCACGGTGAGGCCCCAGCTCAGGTCGCCGCGCCGCATCGCGACGACCGGCGGGATGCGCGCCGGGTACTGGCTCTGCCACAGCGCGAGCTGGCGCGGACGCTCGACGCGTGCGACCCAGTGCGCGAGAAACGGGCCTTGCGCAAGCCGCGCGTGCATGGCCGGATCGTCGAGCCCGAACAGCCGCGCGCGCGGCGGCTCGGCGCCGGCGTTCGGCGCAGGCGCATCGGGATCGATCGCGATCACTTCGAGATAGAGCCCGCCCCACGCGCCGAACAGCGCATTGTGGGTCCGCATCAGCGGGTGGCGGCCGCCACCGGCCGGTTCGATGCCGAGCGCGTCGGCGACATGGCGGACGCCTTCGTCGAGCGTGCGCGCGGCGATCACGAGATGGTCGAGTGTCAGGGAGCGGGCTGGCATGAACGTCGGTCGGGAAGCGAAAGTGTCATGGTGGGCAGGCGATGCGCCGGGCGGTGGCCGGACCGGCCGGCGTACCGGCCGCGATGCGGGCCGGTGGGCGCGGCGCCAGGTGCGGCGGGGCCGGAACGGTGGCCGCACGGTCGCCATTCCGGTCAACTGTAATCGTCGCTACCGGCACAGTAACGGTACAATCGGCGCGATAGCCTTCGGTACAGTTGGAGCTGCCGCCCATGTCCACCGTCCCACTCGCCCAGATTCCCGTGCCGCACGACACGGCCACGCTCACGCTCGTCGACCAGCTTGTCCAGTGGGCGCGACGGCGCATCGACGAACGCGTGTTCCGGCCCGGCATGCGGATGCCGTCGATCCGCAAGCTCGCGCTCGACAAGAGCGTGTCGCGCTTCACCGTCGTCGAGGCGTACGAGCGCCTCGTCGCGCAGGGTTACCTCGACTCGCGGCGCGGCTCGGGCTTCTACGTGCGCGAGCGCACGGCTGCCGGCCCGCAGCCGGCCGACAGCGTTGCGCGCGTGGCCGAGGCCGCGCCGGTGCACAACACGATCGACGTCGTCTGGCTGCTGCGCAACATGCTGCACACCGTCAGCCCGGAAAAGGGGCCGGGTCTCGGCTATTTGCCGGGCCGCTGGCTCGACGGCGAACTGATCACCGGTGCGCTGCGTGCGCTCGGGCGCCAGTCCGGCGCGCAGATGCTCGGCTTCGGCACCGCGCAGGGCTTCCTTCCGCTGCGCCAGCAACTGCAGACGCGCCTCGCCGAAGTGGAAATCGGCGCGAAGCCCGAACAGATCGTGCTGGTGTCGGGGATCACGCAGGCGATCGACCTGATCTCGCGGATCTACGTGAAGCCCGGCGATGCGGTGATCGTCGGCGATCCGGCCTGGTTCCAGATGTTCGGCCGCTTTGCGGCGCAGGGCGCGCAGCTCGTCGGGATGCCGTACACGCCGGACGGCCCCGATCTCGACGCGCTCGAGACGCTCGTGCAGATGTGGCGGCCGAAGATGCTGGTGATCAATTCGGTGCTGCAGAACCCGACCGGCACGTCGCTGTCGGCCGCACAGGCGTTCCGGATCCTGAAGCTCGCGGAGGCATACGACTTCCTCGTCGTCGAGGACGACGTGTACGGCGACCTGTGCCCGCCGAGCTATCCGGCCACGCGCCTCGCGAGCCTCGATCAGTTGAAGCGCGTGATCTACCTCGGCAGCTATTCGAAGACGCTCGCGGCGAACCTGCGGGTCGGCTACGTGGCCTGCGCGCCGGAGATCGCGAAGGCGGTCACCGACCAGAAGATGCTGGTCGGGATGACGACGCCCGAGCTCAACGAGCGCGTGCTGTACAAGATCCTGACCGAAGGGCATTACCGGCGCCACGTCGAGCGGTTGCGCGCGCGGCTCGACGGGGTGCGCGACAAGACCGCGCGGATGCTCGAGCGCACGGGGCTCGGCCTCTTCACGATGCCGGCGGCCGGGATGTTCCTGTGGGCCGACACGGGTGTCGACTCGGACGCGCTCGCGGCGGTCGCGCACGAGGCCGGCTTTTTGCTGACGCCGGGCAGCCTGTTCTCGCCGCAGCAATCGCCGTCCACGTGGATGCGCTTCAACGTCGCGAACTGCGGCGATCCGGCGCTGCCGGCGCTGCTGTCGCGCTATATCGATTCGGCCGTGCGCCGCGCATCATGACGCGGCGCGGCACGCCCGCCCTTGAAATCGGGTGTGCCGCCTCCAGATACGCGCGCAAACCGCATGCGCCGGGCGGTTGTCTGTTACGGGCCGGCCGGCATCGCGCGCCGGGCGGTCGCGCCATACCATTCAAGTTCAAGTAAGAGGAAACAGCATCCATGGCACACGAAACGATGAGCTTTCAGGCAGAGGTCAAGCAACTCCTCCACCTGATGATCCATTCGCTCTACAGCAACAAGGAAATCTTCCTGCGCGAACTGGTGTCGAATGCGTCCGACGCGGCCGACAAGCTGCGTTTCGAAGGGCTCGCGGACAACGCGCTGTACGAGAACGATCCGAACCTGCGCATCCGCATCGGCTACGACAAGGCCGCGCGCACGATCACGATCGACGACAACGGCATCGGCATGAGCCGCGATGAAGCGATCGCGAACCTCGGCACGATCGCGCGTTCGGGCACCAAGGAGTTCTTCACGAAGCTGTCCGGCGACCAGCAGAAGGACGCGGCGCTGATCGGCCAGTTCGGCGTCGGTTTCTACTCGGGCTTCATCGTCGCCGACAAGATCACCGTCGAGACGCGTCGCGCGGGCCTGCCGGCGAACGAGGCCGTGCGCTGGGAAAGCGCGGGCGAGGGCGATTTCACGATCGACGCGATCGAGCGCGCGCAGCGCGGCACGACGATCACGCTGCACCTGCGCGAAGGCGAGGACGACCTGCTGTCGTCGCACCGCCTGAAGTCGATCATCCAGAAGTATTCCGACCATATCGCGCTGCCGATCCTGATGCAGAAGGAAGAATGGGATCAGGAAAAGGGCGAGATGGTCCTGAAGGACGAGGACGAGACCGTCAACCAGGCGAGCGCGCTGTGGACGCGCTCGAAGAGCGACGTCACCGACGAGCAGTACACGCAGTTCTACCAGCACATCGCGCACGACCACCAGGATCCGCTCACGTGGACGCATAACCGCGTCGAGGGCCGCAGCGAATACACGCAACTGCTGTTCGTGCCGTCGCACGCGCCGTTCGACCTGTGGAACCGCGACTATCGCGGCGGCCTGAAGCTGTACGTGAAGCGCGTGTTCATCATGGACGACGCCGAGCAGCTGCTGCCGCAATACCTGCGTTTCGTGAAGGGCGTCGTCGATTCGGCCGACCTGCCGCTGAACGTGTCGCGTGAAATCCTGCAGGAAAGCCGCGACGTGAAGGCGATCCGCGAAGGCGTGACGAAGCGTGCGCTGTCGATGCTCGAAGAGCTCGCGAACGCGGAAGAGGAGGCCGGCAAGGAGAAGTACAAGACGTTCTGGGGCGCGTTCGGCCAGGTGCTGAAGGAAGGCCTCGGCGAGGATCACGCGAACCGCGAGCGCATCGCGAAACTGCTGCGCTTCGCATCGACGCACGGCGACACCGACGCGCAGGACGTGTCGCTCGCCGATTACGTGTCGCGCATGAAGCCCGAGCAGAGCAAGATCTACTACGTGACCGCCGATACGTGGCAGGCCGCGAAGAACAGCCCGCATCTGGAAGTGTTCCGCAAGAAGGGCGTCGAGGTGCTGCTGCTGACCGACCGTGTCGACGAATGGATGCTGTCGTTCCTGCACGAATTCGACGGCAAGCCGCTCGCGAGCGTGGCGCGCGGCGATCTCGATCTCGGCGAGCTGAACGACGAGGAGAAGAAGGCGCAGGAGCAGGCGGGCGAGGCGATCAAGCCGGTCGTCGAGAAGATGAAGGAAGCGCTCGGCGACAAGGTGAAGGAAGTGCGCGTCACGTTCCGCCTGACCGATTCGCCGTCGTGCCTCGTTGCCGACGACAACGACATGAGCGGCTACCTGCAGCGCATGCTGAAGGCGGCCGGCCAGAACGCGCCGGCGATGCAGCCGATCCTCGAGATCAATCCCGAGCACGCGCTCGTGAAGCAGCTGAATGCCGACAGCGCCGATTTTGGCGACTGGTGCCATCTGCTGTTCGATCAGGCACTGCTCGCCGAAGGCGGCATGCTCGACGATCCGGCAAGCTTCGTGAAGCGGACCAACGCGCTGCTGCTGTCGCGCGCCGCGTGAACGCACGCATGCGATTCGACGGCGGTCAGGCCGGCTGGCGCGAGACGCCGCGGCCTGGCTGCACGCTCGACCAGCGTGACTGGCTGACGCGCGGCGGATCGCTGACCGCGCACCTCGCGCGGCTCGGCCGCGTGAACGTGCGCGTGACGCGCGAGGCCGTCGACTGCCCGTGGTTCGACGAGCCGGACGCGCTCGCCAGTGCGCCGCGCGCACCGATGTGGGTGCGCGAGGTGATCCTGTCGGTCGACGGCACGCCGTTCGTCGCCGCGCACAGCATCGCGCCGCTCGCGGCCAGCAAGGGCGTGTGGCAGGCGATGCGGCGGCTGCGCACGCGGCCGCTGGCGGAGCTGCTGTACAGCGATCCGCAGGTCGAGCGTTCGGCGCTCGTCAGCCGGCGCGTGATCGCCGGCCATCCGCTGTATGCGCTGGCGACGCATGCGCTTGGCGGGGTGCGTGCACCGCATTCGTTCGCCGCGCGGCGCTCGGTGTTCCAGCGTCACGGCAAGCCGCTGATGGTCACCGAGTGCATGCTGCCGGCGCTGTGGCGCCATCTCGATGCGCACGGCGACGGGCCGCGCTCGGGCGGGCCGGGCGGAGGCGCGTGATGTTGCGGGGTTTTCCGCCGGTCGTCGCGGCGCATACGCATACGATGATCCTCGGTAGTTTTCCGGGCGAGGCGTCGCTCGACGCCGCGCAGTATTACGCGCATCCGCGTAACCAGTTCTGGCGCCTGCTCGGCACGGTGCTCGGCGAGCACGGGCTGCACGAGCTCGCGTACGACGCGCGGCTCGAGCGCGTGCTGTCGCACGGGATTGGTATCTGGGATGTATTGGCCGCGTGCCATCGCGAGGGCAGCCTCGATTCGGCGATCCGGCATGCGAAGCCGAACGATTTCGCGTCGTTGCGCGAGCATGCGCCGTTGCTCAAGCGCGTGTGTTTCAACGGCAAGACGGCGGGCCGGTTTGCGGAGGTGATCGGCGCGGCGGGGTACGACACGCTCGTGCTGCCTTCGTCGAGCCCGGCGAATGCGATGCTGACGTTCGAGCAGAAGCTCGCGCAGTGGCACGGGATTCGTGCCTGACGATTCGACGGATCGTCGCTTATTCGTCCTTGCCCCAGCGCCATTTCGGCTTTTCGCCTTTCAGCCAGCACACGATCGTGAGCGCGGCCACCAGCACCACGATGCAAGCCGCGAACGCTAGTGGTGACTGGGCGGGCGAGACGCGTGTCGTGACCGCCACGATCCCTATGGCAAAGAGCAGCAGGACGACCCAGCCTTGCCACGCGACCGGCAACCCCCATCCCCAGCCGTAGCGCTTCGCCGGAAACCAGATCTTCTTGTCGGTCGAGTTCATATGTTTTCCTTCGATCGGTGAGGCAGCGTAGCGCCAACGGGATTCGATGTCATGCATGGTCGGGCGCTCGTCGCGGCCGTCACCACGCACCAATGCTATCCTCTCGTCCGCTAAAACCAGCTTCACCCAGCGAGATTCACACATGACCCGACTGATCAAGCGCGCGTCCGCCGAGGCGCGCGCGTCCAAGCGCAGCAAGCCGTCCGCCTACAACGGCTCCGAAAAGCTCCAGCCGCCGCGCGTGAAGCGCCGCCCGGACATCGACGAGCACGACGACGTGCCCGTGCTCGAAGCGCCGCGCAAGCCGCGCTTCGCGCCCGTTACGTTCTCCGAAGAAGGCGGCGTGCGCTTCCTGCACTTCGGCACCGAATGGGTGCAGGGCGCGATGCGGATCTCGAAGCCGCTGCATATCGAGCTCGAATACGCGCAGCAGATGATGGCGTGGCTGCTGTTCCTCGAAACGCCCGAGCGGGTCGTCCAGCTCGGGCTCGGCACCGGCGCGCTGACCAAGTTCTCGCACCGCTTCCTGCCGCACGCGAAGGTCGAGGCCGTCGAGCTGAACCCGGCGGTGATCGTCGCCGCGCGCACGATGTTCGCGCTGCCGCCCGACGATGCACGTCTCGCCGTGCACGAAGCCGACGCCTGGGATTTCGTCAACGATCCGGCCAACCGCGGCACGACGGGCGCGATCCAGATCGACCTGTACGACGCGACCGCGCGCGGCCCGGTGCTCGACAGCGTCGCGTTCTACCGGGCGGTGCGCGGCTGCCTCGCCGACGCGGGCATCGCGACGATCAACCTGTTCGGCGATCATCCGAGCTTCGTGCGCAACATGAAGCACCTGAACGCGGCGTTCGATCACCGCGTGATCGCGCTGCCGGAAGTGCATGACGGCAACCGGATCGCGATCGCGTTCTCGGGCCCCGCGCTCGACGTGTCGTTCGCGCAGCTCGACGAACGGGCGAAGCTGATCGAGGACACGCTGAAGCTGCCCGCACGCAAGTGGGTGAAAGCTTTGAAAGAAACGACCGGCGCACGCGACACCGCGTTCGCGATCTGACGCTTCATGCACCGGCGGCATGCCGGTGCAACCACGCGTCAAGGGGCGGATCACCTCGGGTTCGCCCCTGCTTGACCGCGTGCTGGCGGCTCCTATACTGGCGCGAAGCCAGGGGAGCCGCAGCCTACCCGTTTTGCGCTCCTCTCGGCGCCGTACCCGCTCAACAAGATCGATAACCGGGAAAGATGAGGAGACGTCATGGCTCACGATGCCGACGCCAACCGGGCCGCCAAGCGCTGGCTCTGGCTGCTGGTACTGCCGCTGATTGCGATGGTCTGGGTACCGTCGTACAGCAAGATCGAACCGCAATGGTTGGGTTTTCCGTTTTTCTACTGGTATCAGCTGCTTTGGGTCTTCATTAGCGCAGTGATCACCGCGTTCGTGTACTTCAAGACCAAGAACGCGTGGAAGGCGAGCGGCCCGCAGGGAGGTGCGCGATGAATCTCGGCGCAACCTTCGTCTTCGTGCTGCTGTTCATCGGCGTCACGATCATCGGTTTCCTGGCCGCGAACTGGCGGCGCGGCGATCTCGCCCATCTCGACGAATGGGGCCTCGGCGGCCGCCGCTTCGGCACGATCGTCACGTGGTTCCTGCTCGGCGGCGACCTCTACACGGCCTATACGTTCGTCGCGGTGCCCGCGCTCGTGTTCGGTGCCGGCGCGATGGGCTTCTTCGCGCTGCCTTATACGATCCTGATCTACCCGTTCGCGTTCGTCGTGTTCCCGAAGCTGTGGAGCATCGCGAAGCGGCACGGCTACGTGACGGCCGCCGACTTCGTCAACGCGCGCTACGGCAGCCGGATGCTCGCGCTCGCGATCGCGGTGACGGGCATCGTCGCGACGATGCCGTATATCGCGCTGCAGCTCGTCGGCATCGAAGTGGTGATCGGCGCGCTCGGCTTCGACACGACCGGCTTCGTCGGCGACCTGCCGCTGATCATCGCGTTCGCGATCCTCGCCGCATATACGTATACGTCGGGCCTGCGCGCGCCCGCGATGATCGCGATCGTCAAGGACATCCTGATCTACATCACGATCGCCGCGGCGGTCATCGTGATCCCCGCGAAGCTCGGCGGCTTCGGACACATCTTCGCGAGCGTGCCGCCCGCGAAGCTGCTGCTGAAAGCGCCCGACGCGATGAGCCTGAACGGCTACAGCGCGTACGCGACGCTCGCGATCGGCTCGGCGCTTGCGCTGTTCCTGTATCCGCACTCGGTGACGGCGATCCTGTCGTCGTCGTCCGGCAACTCGATCCGCCGCAACATGGCGATGCTGCCCGCGTATTCGTTCGTGCTCGGCCTGCTCGCGCTGCTCGGCTACATGGCGCTCGCAGCGGGCGTGAAGGACATGCCGCAGTACGCGCCGTACTTCAAGGCATTCGGCCCGAACTTCGCGGTGCCCGCGCTGTTCCTCGAGTATTTCCCGTCGTGGTTCGTCGGCGTCGCGTTCGCGGCGATCGGCATCGGCGCGCTGGTGCCGGCGGCCATCATGTCGATCGCGGCCGCGAACCTGTACACGCGCAACATTCACCGCGAGTTCGTGAACCGCAACATGTCGCATGATCAGGAAACGCACGTGGCGAAGCTCGTGTCGCTGATCGTGAAGGTCGGCGCGGTCGCGTTCATCCTGGGGTTGCCGCTGACCTATGCGATCCAGCTGCAGTTGCTCGGCGGGATCTGGATCATCCAGACGCTGCCGGCGATCGTGCTCGGCCTGTACACGCGCGTGCTCGACCATCGCGGCCTGCTAGCCGGCTGGGCCGCCGGCATCGTGTGCGGCACGTGGATGGCGATCTCGCTGAAGCTCGCCAGCTCGATCTTCACGATCCACCTGTTCGGCCTCGCGATTCCCGGCTACGCGGCCGTGTGGTCGCTGGTCGTGAACCTGGTGGTGGCGGTGGTGGTGAGCGTGCTGGTGCGCGTGATGGGCATGGCGCATGCGGAGGATCGCACGCGGCCGGAGGACTATCTCGACGTGGTGGAAGGCTGACGCTGCCTGCATGGCCACGCAATGAAAAAGCCCGCCACCGGCAAGGTGGCGGGCTTTGTCTTTCGTGTCATCCCTGCGCGCGTTTCGCGAGGTCCTCGCGTTGCGACAGGTCTTCGACGTTGACCATCCAGTGCACGCCGAAACGATCCTTCGCCATCCCGAAGCCGAGCGCCCAGAACGTCTTGCCGAACGGCATCGTCACTTCGCCGCCGTCGGCGAGCGCATTGAACAGCTTCTGGCCCTCTTCGACGGTTGCCGGGTTCAGCGACAGCGAATAGCCGGCGTGCGCCGCGCCGGCCGGCTGGCTGCAGTCGCCGTCCGAGCACATGATCATCGAGTCGCCGATCGTGAAGCTCGCGTGCATCACCTTGTCGGCCATCTCCGGCGTCATCGGATAGTCGGGATTCGGCGGCGCGTCCTTGAAGTGCATCTTGAACATCGTCTTCGCACCGAGTGCCTTTTCGTAGAACTGAAGGGCTTCGTCGGCGCGACCGTAGAACGTCAGGTACGGTTGGACTTGCATCGTTGTCTCCTGGAGTGGGGAGCCGGCCTGCGCATTCGCGCGGGTTCGGCGTCGTGCGAGACTGACTGGGAAAGGGGGCCTCGGGAGGCGGCCGACGCACCCGTGACGTGGATTGTAGTGCGCGTGCTTGACGATGGAATGAAAAATAAAAACGGCCGCGAACATGACGTTCGCGGCCGTATGCGGCGTGCGTGCTGACGGCTGTTGCCAGTGTTGCTGACAGCCGCTGACGCTTGTTGCGGCTCAGCGGCTCAGCGGCTCAGCGCAGCGAGTCGATCAGCTTCTCGAGCTTCACCGCATCGGCGGCGAATACGCGGATGCCTTCGGCGAGCTTTTCGGTCGCCATCGCGTCGTCGTTCAGCTGGAAGCGGAATGCGGCCTCGTCGATTGCGACACGCGCGGCGGGCTTGTCCTGCAGCGCTTCCGGCGACAGCTTGCGCGTGACCGTCTCGTTGCTGTCCTGCAGCTTCTGCAGCAAATCGGGACTGATCGTCAGCAGGTCGCAGCCGGCGAGTTCGGTGATCTGGCTGGTCGTGCGGAAGCTCGCGCCCATCACTTCGGTCGTGTAGCCGAACGTCTTGTAGTACGTGTAGATGCGGCGCACCGACTGCACGCCCGGATCGTTCGCGCCACCGTCCTTCTCTTCATTCCACTCCGCGCCGGCCTGCTTCTTGTACCAGTCGTAGATGCGGCCGACGAACGGCGAGATCAGCTGCGCGCCGGCTTCCGCGCATGCGGCGGCCTGCACGAGCGAGAAAAGCAGGGTCATGTTGCACTTGATCCCTTCCTTCTGCAGCACTTCGGCCGCGCGGATGCCTTCCCACGTCGATGCGAGCTTGATCAGGATGCGCTCGCGGCCGATGCCGGCTGCTTCGTACAGCTTGATGAGCTCGCGGCCCTTGTCGATCGAGCGCTGCGTGTCGAACGACAGGCGTGCGTCGACCTCGGTCGACACGCGGCCCGGGATCAGCTTCAGGATCTCGGTGCCGAATGCGATCAGCAGGCGGTCGATGATGAAATCGGTACTTTCGTTGCGATGATCGCGGACGGTTTTCTCGAGGATCGGCTTGTACGCATCCTTCTGGACGGCCTTCAGGATCAGCGACGGGTTCGTGGTCGCGTCCTGCGGCTGGTATTGCGCAAGCTGCTGGAAATCGCCCGTGTCGGCGACGACGGTCGTGTACTGCTTCAGCTGGTCGAGTGCGGTAGTCATGGCGATTCGGAAGAAGGGCGCAAGGCGCCGGGTTCTCACGGGCCGCGCGAACGCGGCGGCGAAGCGAGGCGGCGCCGGGCACCGCCTCCGATCCGCTATTCTAGGCCCGATTCGTGTCGGGCACGTTCTGGCGTGTCCGAGCGCCGCGGCGGCGGGGGCCGCGCCGCGTCACGCGGGGCGGCGCGCGTTCAGGATCACCTGCGTGACGATCCCCGCGACGAGCCCCCAGAATGCCGAGCCGATCGACAGCAGCGTGAGGCCCGACGCGGTGACCATGAACGTGACGAGCGCGGCTTCGCGCTGCTTCACGTCCTGCATCGCGTTCGCGAGGCCGCTCATGATCGAGCCGAACAGCGCGAGCGCGGCGACCGACACGACGAGCGCCTTCGGCAGCGCCGCGAACAGCGCGGCGATCGTCGCGCCGAAGATCCCCGCGACCAGATAGAACGTGCCGCACCACACGGCGGCCGTGTAGCGCTTCGCGCGATCCTCGTGCGCTTCCGGGCCGGTGCAGATCGCGGCCGTGATTGCCGCGAGGTTGACGCCGTGCGAGCCGAACGGCGCGAGCAGCAGCGACGCGAGGCCGGTGGTCGAGATCAGCGGCGACGACGGGGTCTGATAGCCGTCCGCGCGCAGCACCGCGATGCCCGGCACGTTCTGCGACGCCATCGCGACGACGAACAGCGGAATGCCGATGCTGACGATCGACGCGATCGAGAACGCGGGCATCGTGAATACGGGCTTCGCGAACGCGATGTGAAAGCCGCTGAAGTCGAGCAGGCCGAGACCGCCGGCGACTACCGTGCCGACGATCAGCGTCGTGACGATCGCATAGCGCGGCGCGAGCCGCTTGACGATCAGGTACGTGAAGAACATCGCGAGCACGAGCGCCGTCTGGAACTGCGCGGCGCGGAAGATCTCGATGCCGATCTCGAACAGGATGCCCGCGAGCAACGCGGCTGCGATGCCGGCCGGAATCTTGCGCATCAGCGTGTCGAACAGGCCGCTCACGCCGACGGCCGTCAGCAGCACCGCGCAGACGACGAACGCACCGATCGCCTCGGGGTAGGGCACGCCGGGCAGCGATGCGATCAGCAGCGCGGCGCCGGGCGTCGACCACGCGACGACGACGGGCGCGCGAAAGCGCAGCGACAGGCCGATCGTCGTCAGCGCCATGCCGATCGACAGCGCCCAGATCCACGACGAGATCTGCGCGTCGGTGAGGTGGGCGGCGCGGCCGGCCTGGAACATCAGCACGAGCGAGCTCGTATAGCCGGTCATCATCGCGACGAAGCCGGCGACGAGCGCGGACACGGACGTATCGGCAAAGAAGCGGCGGCCGCCGGCGCGGCTGGCGCTCGCGGTGGGCGAGGGGTTCATGCTATCTCCGGGGGGGAGGCCGCTCGGACGCGGCCTTCGTGTCTTGGTGGGTGTCGTTACTTGCTGAGTGCGCGCATCGCGGTTTCGAGGCCCGCGAGCGTGAGCGGATACATGCGATGGCCTAGCACGTCGCGAATGATCGAGACGGACTGGCGATACTCCCATAGCCGCTCGGGCTCGGGGTTCAGCCATGCATGATGGGGGAACTGGTCGGCGAGGCGGCGCAGCCATACGGCGCCGGCTTCCGGGTTGTTGTATTCGACCGAGCCGCCAGGCTGCAGCACTTCGTATGGGCTCATCGTTGCATCGCCGACGAAGATCAGCTTGTAGTCGGGCGTGAACTTGTGCAGCACGTCCCACGTCGCGGTGCGTTCCGAGTGGCGGCGGCGGTTGTTCTTCCACAGGTGGTCGTACACGCAGTTGTGGAAGTAGAAGAACTCCAGGTGCTTGAATTCGGCCTTCGCGGCGGAGAACAGCTCTTCGGTGCGCTTGATGTGATCATCCATCGAGCCGCCGACGTCGAGCAGCATCAGCACCTTCACGTTGTTGTGGCGCTCGGGCACCATCCGCAGGTCGAGCCAGCCCGCGTTCGCGGCGGTGCTGCGGATCGTGCCGGGCAGGTCGAGCTCCTCGGCGGCGCCTTCGCGCGCGAAGCGGCGCAGCCGCCGCAGCGCGACCTTGATGTTGCGCGTGCCGATCTCGACGGAATCGTCGTAGTCGCGATACGCGCGTGCTTCCCACACCTTCACCGCGGTGCGGTTGCCGTTCGACGGGCCGCCGATGC
This sequence comes from Burkholderia sp. Ap-955, assembly GCF_011753045.1. Classification (NCBI taxonomy): domain Bacteria; kingdom Pseudomonadati; phylum Pseudomonadota; class Betaproteobacteria; order Burkholderiales; family Burkholderiaceae; genus Burkholderia; species Burkholderia sp. Ap-955. The sequence continues at coordinate 15,448 of NZ_VWWH01000018.1, read as the reverse complement.
GCACGCCTTCCGGGTTGTAGCCGCCGTGCCCGAACGGCGACGTGCCGCCGGTGCCGATCCACTTGTTGCCGCCTTCGTGGCGCTCCTTCTGCTCGTCGAGCAGTGCCTTCAGGCGCTCCATCAGCTTGTCGAGGCCGCCCATCGCCTCGATCTGCGCCTTTTCCTCGGGCGACAGCTCGCGCTCGAGGCGCTTCTCGAGCCAGTCGAGCGGAATGTCGAACGCTTCGGACGGCAGCGCGGACACGCCGTGGAAATACGCGCCGAACGCCTGGTCGAACTTGTCGAAGTACTGCTCGTCCTTGACGAGCGTCATCCGCGCGAGGAAGTAGAACGCGTCGATCGACGGCGAGATCAGCCCGGCCTTCAGCGATTCGAGCAGCGTCAGGTATTCCTTCACCGAGACGGGCAGCTTGGCTGCGCGCAGCGCGTAGAAGAAATTGAGCAGCATGGCCGGGCCTTCGCGGGTGAGAGAGGATTACCGGTTGTGCCGGTTCATGTAGACGAGCCGTTCGAGCAGGCTCAGGTCCTGCTCGTTCTTCAGCAGCGCGCCCGCGAGCGGCGGGACGATCTGCTTCGCATCCACGCCGCGCAGCTGGTCGGCCGGGATGTTCTCCGCGAGCAGCAGCTTCAGCCAGTCGAGCAGCTCGGACGTCGACGGCTTCTTCTTCAGGCCCGACACGCCGCGCAATTCGAAGAAGCTCTCGAGCGCCGCGCGCAGCAGCTCCTCGCGGATGTCCGGGAAATGGACCGCGACGATCTTCTGCATCGTCGCCGGGTCGGGAAACTGGATGTAGTGGAAGAAGCAGCGGCGCAGGAACGCGTCGGGCAGCTCCTTCTCGTTGTTCGACGTGATGATGACGAGCGGGCGGTGCTTCGCGCGGACCGTTTCCCGTGTTTCATACACGTGGAATTCCATCCGGTCGAGCTCGCGCAGCAGGTCGTTCGGGAATTCGATGTCGGCCTTGTCGATCTCGTCGATCAGCAGCACGCTCGGGTGCTCGGCATCGAACGCCTGCCACAGCACGCCCTTGACGATGTAGTTCGAGATGTCCTTCACGCGCTCGTCGCCGAGCTGCGAATCGCGCAGCCGCGACACGGCGTCGTATTCGTACAGGCCCTGCTGCGCCTTCGTGGTCGACTTGATGTGCCATTGCAGCAGCGGCATGTCGAGCGCGGCGGCCACTTCCTCGGCGAGCATGGTCTTGCCGGTGCCGGGCTCGCCCTTGATCAGCAGCGGGCGTTGCAGCGTCAGCGCGGCATTGACCGCGAGCTTCAGATCGTCGGTGGCGACGTAGTGCGAGGACCCTTCGAAACGCATGGCGGCGCTCTTCTCAATCGGGGAAAAAAACCCAGTATAAGTCAGAAGGGCTGTCCGGTTGGGCCACGCCCGCGTATCGTTGCGGGGCTGTGGCGGGGAGAACCGGGGTGCCTTGTGGACGCGTTCCCCGCCGACGCGGTACAATCTGGCCGTTTTTTTTGGCCTGCGTGGCGACCTGATAAGCATAACGGCGCGGGCCGTTGCCGCTTCGGCGCCAGTTTCCCCTCAAGCTAGGTTACAAGAGCTATGAACAAATTCGTCGGCAAACACGTCGTTGTCGCAGCGCTCGTGGCGCTCGCGGGCAGCGCGCAGGCGGCCGGTGTGGTCGGCAACCCGAAGGACGGGGCGAGCAAGGCCGCCATGTGCATCGGTTGCCACGGCATCCAGGACTACCGCGCGGCGTACCCGGAGGTCTACCGGGTGCCTGTCCTCGGCGGCCAGAACCAGCAATATCTCGAGAACGCGCTGAAGGCCTATCGCAAGAAGGATCGTCACTTCCCGTCGATGAATGCGATCGCCGGTTCGCTGACGGACCAGGACATCGCGGATCTGGCGGCGTACTACGCCGTCCAGAAGGCCGACACGAAGGACAATCCCTACAAGTAAAGCGCGCGCCGCCGATCTGACCGGCGGGACAGGAGCATTCATGAACAACGCATTCAAGACGGCGGCGGTTGCACTGGCGGCCGGCCTCGCGATCGGTACCGCGCACGCGGCGGACATCACGAAGGGCAAGGAACTGGTCGAATCGCACAACTGCGCCGCCTGCCACGGCGCGCAGATGAACAAGCCGATCAACGCCGAATATCCGCGCCTCGCCGGCCAGCACGCCGACTACCTCGTGTGGGCGATGCGCCAGTACCAGATGGGCCTGACGAATCCGCTGCTCGGTCGCAACAACGCGATCATGCAGGCGCAGGTGCAGAGCCTGTCGGTCAGCGACATGAAGGACATCGCGGCCTACATCGAGTCGCTGAAAGAAACCGATCTCGTGTTCAAGAAGTAAGCGCGACGGGCCCGACGGGCTCGCGCAGCAAAAATACCCCGCCGAGGCGGGGTATTTTTTTGTCCGCGCGCCGGCGCCCAAGGGCCGGCGCCGCGGCGCTCAATCGCGCGATGCGCGACGCAGGATGCGCTGCAGGTACGCGTCGGTATCGGGCGGCGTGTTCGTGCGCTGGGCTTCCCAGATCGTCTCGCCGAGGCATTCCATGATCACGTGCTGCGCGTCGTGGGTCGAGTCGAGCTTGGCCGCGAGCTTGTCGTGCGCGGCGCGGATGCCGGGCGGCTGGTCGATCGACAACTGCTCGCTGATCGCGAGATGCATCGACAGGTGCAGGAACGGGTTCGTGCGGCCTTCCTCGGGCGTGTACTCGCGCGCGGTCGCGCCATCGGCGTCGGCGAGTTCGTCGTGGTATTCGGGATGCTCGACGATCCAGTCGGCTGCGATCGCTTCCAGCGGCGTCAGGATCTCGCCGGCGCGCTGCTTGCGCCAGGTCTCGGTGAAAAAGCGACGCACTTCGTCGCGGCTTGGATTGAACATGGTGGGGAAACGTCGTGATTCGGACGGCGTGATGCCGCGTCGCGCATTGTACGCCGGGTCGGCGGACGGCGCTGGCGGCGGGCGGGAGCGGGTTGCGCGGCGGCCCGCCGGGCGAGCAGATGCGCAGCCGCACGGCGGCCGGTTGCCCGAACCCTGAGCCTACAACCGGGAACGGGTAAGCGCGGGCTAGGCTCGCCGCCGCCGCGCCGTTACACTCCGACGATTTCCGGCGCCACGCCGATCGTCCCCGTTCCATCATGACCGCCACCACCCACACGTCGTCCGCCGCCCTGCAGGGCACGCTCTATGTCGCGCTGTCCGCCGCCGCGTTCGGCGCGATGGCGATCTTCGGCCGCTACGCGTATGCGGCCGGCGTCGACGTGCTCGGGCTGTTGATCGTACGCTTCGCGATCGGCGGCGCGGTGCTCGCCGCAATCGCACGGCATCGCCGTGTCGCGTGGCCGCGCGGGCGCGCGCTCGCGCCGCTCGTGGCGATGGGCGCGCTCGGCTACGTCGGGCAGTCGTTCTGCTATTTCAGCGCGCTGCAGCACGCGCAGGCGAGCCTCGTCGCGCTGCTGCTGTACCTGTATCCGGCCTTCGTCACGCTGCTGGCCGCGTGGTGGCTCGGCGAGCGCCTCACGCGCGCGAAGGCCGTCGCGCTCGTGCTGTGCGTCGCGGGTTCGGCGCTGATGGTCGGCGGCGGGCATGGCGAGCCGCTCGGGATCGCGCTCGCGCTGGCCGCCGCGGTGATCTATTCGCTGTACATCGTCGGCGGCACGAAGGCGACGCGCGGCGTCGATCCGCTCGCGACCACCGCGATCATCTGCCTGTCGGCAACCGCGACGCTCGTGGCGATCGCCGTCGTGCGGACCGCCGCGTTCGGCGCGCCGCCGCGCTGGCCCGCGACGGCCGGCGGCTGGGCGTCGATGCTCGCGATCGCGCTGGTGTCGACGGTGGCGGCGATGCTCGCGTTCTTTGCCGGGCTCGAACGGCTCGGGGCCGCGCGCACGTCGATGCTGTCGACGCTCGAACCGGTCGTGACGGTCGCGCTTGCGGCGCTGCTGTTCGGCGAAGCGCTGTCGCCGCTGCAGTGGGCGGGCGGCGTCGCGATTCTGGCTGCCGTACTGGCGCTGGTACGCGCGGGCGGCGCGGCGGCAGACGACGCGACGGCGACGTCCAACGCGTAGTCGGGAAGGGGAAAACGGGGCGATGGCGCGGGTGGCGACGCGCTATTGTGGCTGCGGCTGCGGTTAGACGGCCGACCAACGGCGGGCGCGGCGTGCATCGTGCGCCCGGCCGCCCGGCCGCCCGGCCGCGGTGGCGCGTCACTCGTTCGGCGGGGGCGTCTTCGGCCGGAATTCGCACAGCGGTTCGATTGCGCAGTGCCAGCATTCGGGCCTGCGGGCCTTGCACACGTAGCGCCCGTGCAGGATCAGCCAGTGATGCGCATCCTGCAGGAATTCCTTCGGCGTGAACTTCTCGAGCGCGGCCTCGACGGCGCGCACGTCCTTGCCCGGCGCGAGCCCGGTGCGGTTCGCGACGCGGAAGATATGCGTGTCGACCGCGATCGTCGGCTGGCCGAACGCAGTGTTCAGCACGACGTTCGCGGTCTTGCGGCCCACACCCGGCAGCCCTTCGAGCGCTTCGCGATCGGCCGGCACCTCGCCGTCGTAGCGGTCCAGCAGGATCCGGCACGTCGCGACCACGTTCTTCGCCTTGGTCCGGTACAGGCCGATCGTTTTGATGTACTCGGTGACGCCTTCTTCGCCGAGTGCGACGATTTGCCGCGGGGTGTTCGCGACCGGAAACATCTTCCGCATTGCCTTGTTGACCGACACGTCGGTCGCCTGCGCGGACAGCATCACGGCGATCAGCAACTCGAACGGCGTCGAGTATTCGAGCTCGGTGGTCGGATGCGGATTGAGGCTCTGCAGCGTTTCGTAGATCGCGCGTCGTTTGCTGGCGTTCATGGAGCGTTCTGGTCGGGCGGTGCGGGCGGGCCGTCGTTGCCTGCGTCGTTCTCTTCGTCGTTGCCGCTCGCGGCGGCCGCCTCGGCGTCGCGTTGGGCCTGCTGTTCGGCGAGCCGCTTGCGGCGTGCCTCGGCCGCGTCGATCTGCGCCTGGACGGCCGCGCTCACGCCTTCGGTGTTTTTCGGCCCGGCGCCTTGCCCGGACAGCTCTTCCTTCTTCTTGCGCGCCCGTTCGAGCGCGGCGGCGATGATCGCGCGCTTCTTCGCTTCGGCGTCGTCCGCAGGTGCGGCGGCCGGTGCGGAGGATGGCGTTTCCGCTTGTGCCGCAGCCGGTTTCGCGGCACTGGCCGCGCGGCGTGCGGCCGCGCGCGCTTCGGCGGCCTCGCGTTCGCGGCGCTGGCGCGCGAGCCGCAGGTCATGGTGCTCGCGTGCGGCGTCGGCCTGCTCCTGCGACCACGCGTCCCAGCCGGTGCGTTCGCCGGTCACCGGCAGCATCGCGATACAGTCGACCGGGCAGGGCGGCACGCACAGATCGCAACCGGTGCACTGCGACTCGATGATCGTGTGCATCTGCTTCGGCGCGCCGACGATCGCGTCGACCGGGCACGCCTGCATGCACAGCGTGCAGCCGATGCACAGGTTTTCGTCGATGAAGGCGACCGCGCGCGGATGCTCGCTGCCGTTGACGGGGTTCAGCGGAATCACCGGTTTGCCGAGCAGGCTCGACAGGCGCACGATGCCTTCGGCGCCGCCGGGCGGGCACTGGTTGTAGTTCGCGTCGCCGGCGGCGATCGCCTCGGCGTACGGGCGACAGCCGTTATAGCCGCACTTCGTGCATTGCGTCTGGGGAAGCAGATCTTCGATGCGATCTGCGAGTGTTTTGGAATCGGTCACGGTGACAACGGGCGCAGCGGCGCCGAATGGCTCTCGGCCGCGTCGGGCGCGGCCGGAAAGGTTTGCCAAAGCTCGATTATCGCCGATTTCCCGCATTGCGCTGGACGCCGTCTGTGCGCATAATCGAACCGCTTTTTTGCAGGGGCTCAGCAGGAGGGCGGCCGCCCGCGGCGCGCCCGTTCCAGGGCGGCCGGCGCCAAGGCGGTGGGGGTGCCGGTCCGGATCAAGCGGCTCACATAGCAAAACGCCACCATGAATCAGCCAAAAATCAAAAGAGATCCTGAAGGTACGCGCCGCCGCATCCTGATGGCGGCAGCCGAAGAGTTCGCGAGTGGAGGGCTGTTCGGCGCGCGCGTCGACCAGATCGCGCGCCGGGCCGAAACCAACGAGCGCATGCTCTATTACTATTTCGGCAGCAAGGAACAGCTGTTCACGGCGGTGCTCGAACACGCGTTCTCCGCGTTGACCGAGGTCGAGCGCGAGCTCGATCTCGACGGCGTCGCGCCGGTCGAAGCCGTCACGCGGCTCGCGCATTTCGTTTGGGACTACTACCGCGACCATCCGGAACTGCTCAGGCTCATTAACAACGAGAACCTGCACGAAGCGCGCTACCTGCACAAGTCGACGCGGATCCGCGAGATGATGTCGCCGATCGTCGCGAAGCTCGGCAACGTGCTGACGCGCGGCCAGAAGGCCGGGCTGTTCCGCACCGACGTCGATCCGCTGCGCTTCTACGTGACGCTGTCGGGGCTCGGCTACTACATCGTGTCGAACCGCTTCACGCTCGCCGCGACACTCGGCCGCGATTTCACCGACGCCGACGAGCGCGCGGAGATGGTCCGGATGAACACCGAGGTGCTGCTCGCGTATCTGCTGCGGCGCTGATGCGCTGACCGCGCCGAAGCGGGCGCCCGATGTAAAAACGCCGCCGTGCGCAGGCAACGGCGGCGTTTTTTCGTCGGAACGCGGTGCGTCAGGCGGCCTTGCGCGTGCGCACGGCTTTTGCGCGCGGGCTGGCGGCGGCGCGTTTCGCGGCCGGTGCGGCCTTGGCGGGGGCGGCGGCCTTCGCCGGCGCCTTCGCGCGCTTCGCTGTCGTGGCGCGCGTCGTTTCGGCCGGTGCGTCGGCGGCCGGCACGGCGGAGAGCGTCTTGGTGGCCGGCGCTTCCGGGACATCCTTCGTCGCACCGTGCTTCGGCTCCGGTGCATGCTCGCGGATGAAATCGCGCAGCTGCGGATAGATGATCGTGCGCCAGCGGCGGCCCGAGAAAATCCCGTAGTGACCGCACTTCTCGGCGGTCAGGCTGCGGCGCTGGTCCTGCGGGATGCCCGTGCACAGCTCGTGCGCGACGTGCGTCTGGCCGCTGCCCGAGATGTCGTCGAGTTCGCCCTCGATCGTCATCAGCGCGGTGTGCTGGATGTCCTGCGGGCGCACGCGCTCGCCTTCGACATCCCACGTGCCTTCCGCCAGGCGGAATTCCTGGAACACGACGCGGATCGTCTCGAGGTAATACTCGGCGGCCATGTCGAGCACCGCGTTGTATTCGTCATAGAAGCGGCGGTGCGCTTCGGCGTCGTCCTCGTCGCCGCGCAGCAGGCTCTGGTAGAAATCCCAGTGCGATTGCGCGTGCCGCTCCGGGTTCATCGCGACGAAGCCCGTGTGCTGCAGGAAGCCCGGATACACCTGGCGGCCTTCGCCCGGATAGTTCGCGGGCACCGTGTGGATCACGTTGTTCTCGAACCACGCGGTCGAGTGCTGCGTCGCGAGCGAATTCACCGACGTCGGGCTGCGGCGCGCGTCGATCGGGCCGCCCATCATCGTCATCGTGAGCGGCGTGTCCTCGCCGCGGCTCGCCATCAGCGAGATCGCCGCGAGCACCGGCACCGTCGGCTGGCATACCGAGATCACGTGCAGGTTGCGCGCACCGATATGGCGGATGAATTCCTGGATGTACGCGATGTAGTCGTGCAGGTGGAACGGGCCGGTCTCGACCGGCACCATCCGCGCGTCGATCCAGTCGGTGATGTAGACCTTGTGATCCTGCAGCAGCGTGCGCACGGTGTCGCGCAGCAGCGTCGAGTGGTGGCCCGACAGCGGCGCGCAGACCAGCACGACCGGCTCGTCCTTCAGCTGCGTGACGGCATCGGCATCGTCCGAATAGCGCTTGAAGCGCAGCAGCCGGCAGAACGGCTTCTCGATGATCGTCTGCTCGACGATCGGGATGTTGTGGCCGTCCTTGACGATCTGATGAAGGTTGAATTCGGGCTTCTCGTAATCCTTGCCGAGCCGGTACATCAGTTCGTACGCGGCGGCCATCCGCGGCGCACCGGGCATCAGCGAGAACGGACTGGACGGGTTGGCGAACGACTTGGAAGCGGCCTGGGCCCAGGCCGTGAGCGGGCTCAGCATGGCCCGCTGGAATTCGTGCAGTTGGTAAAGCATGCAGACTACTCCCGCGTGGGGGACGGTGCGCAAGGGCGGCGTGGGGCGTCGCGGCGTGCCGTGTGGGTCAGCGACCGGCCATGTTGCATTGCAGCCGGACAATCGCGTCGATCATATCGGACAACGATGGGTGGTGCAATGCAACATTTCCCCGATTTTTCATCAAAGTTTTGCGATTTGACGTTCTCTGACCTAGCCGCTCGCGCCCCCGTTCAGCGCCCCGTCGCCACGGCCGGCGCGGGCTGGCCGGCGGCGCGCGCCATCGCGTCCTCGTGGTGCATCAGGTTCATCGCGGTATGCACGAGCGCCACGTGCGAGAACGCCTGCGGGAAGTTGCCGACGAGCCGCCCGTCCACCGGATCGTACTCCTCCGCGAGCAGCCCGAGGTCGTTCGACAGCGCGAGCAGCCGGCTGAACAGGCGATGCGCGTCGTCGATCCGGCCAAGCAGCGCATAGTTGTCGACCAGCCAGAAGCTGCATGCGAGAAACGTGCCTTCGCCGGGCGGCAGGCCGTCGTCGTAGTCGGTCGTGCGGTAGCGCATCACGAGCCCGTCGTGCAGCAATTCCCGCTCGATCGCCTCGACCGTGCCGACGATGCGCGGATCTTCCGGCGGCAGGAAGCCGAGCAGCGGCATCAGCAGCACGCTGGCGTCGAGCTCGTCGCTGCCGTAGCTCTGTGCAAACGCCTGTTTGCTTTCATGCCACGCGTTGGTGCACACGTCGGCATGGATCTGGTCGCGCAGCGCGCGCCAGCGGTCGAGCGAGCCGGGCAGCCGGAACATTTCCGCCGACTTGATCGCGCGGTCGAACGCGACCCACGCCATCACCTTCGAGAACGTGAAATGGCGGCGGCCGCCGCGCGTTTCCCAGATGCCTTCGTCGGGTTCCTGCCAGATCTTCTCGAGATGGTCGAGCAGCGCGCACTGCACGGACCAGACCGTGTCGTCGGCCTGCAGGCCGCCCACCCGCGCGAGGTGCAGCGCGGCCATCACCTCGCCGAACACGTCGAGCTGGAGCTGGTTCGCGGCGCCGTTGCCGATGCGCACCGGCTGCGAGTCCTGGTAGCCGGGCAGCCAGTCGAGCTCCATTTCCGGCAGCCGGCGTTCGCCGGCGATCCCGTACATGATCTGGATCTGCTCGGGCGAGCCGGCCATCACGCGGCCCAGCCACGTGCGCCACGCGCGCGCCTCGTCGTAGTAGCCGCCGCGCATCAGCGCGAGCAGCGTGATCGTCGCGTCGCGCAGCCAGCAGTAGCGGTAGTCCCAGTTGCGGTTGCCGCCGATCTTCTCGGGCAGCGACGTGGTCGGCGCGGCGACGATGCCGCCGGTCGGCTCGTATGCGAGCGCCTTCAGCGTGATCAGCGAGCGGCGCACGGCGGCCGCGTAGCGGCCCTGCACCTGGCAGCGGCCCGACCATTCGAGCCAGTAGTTCTCGGTGCGCGCGAGCATCGACAGCGGATCGCGCGCGGGCGGCAGCCGCAGGTGCGATGCCGCATAGCTGAGCGAGAACGGCACGCGTTCGTCCGCGCTCACCGTGAATTCCGCGAGCGTATGAAGATTTTGGCCGGTGAGCGGCACCGGCGTGCGCAGCACGACGGTGTCGGGGCCCGCGATCGCCTTCATGCCGTCCTCGCGGGTCAACTGCGTGACCCAAGGGATCGAGAAGCCGTAGTCGAAGCGCAACACGAGCTCCATGCGCATCTTCATCGTGCCGTGGCGGCCGACCACGATCCGCACCAGTTCGGACCAGCCGTTGCCGGGCGGCATGAAGTCGACCACGGTGACGGCGCCGTCGGCGCTTTCGTAGTCGGTTTCGAGAATCAGCGTGTCGCCGCGATAGCGGCGCGTCGTGTGCGTGATCGCGGCGTCGGCGGCCGGCGCGAGCAGCCAGCGGCCGTGCTCGGGGGTGCCGAGTAGCGCCGCGAAACAGGCGCCCGAATCGAAGCGGGGCCAGCACAGCCAGTCGACGGAGCCGTCTTTAGCGATCAGCGCGGCGGTGTGGCCGTCGCCGACGAGGGCGTAGTCTTCGATCAGGGCAGGCATGGGCAGGCGATCCTTGGGTATTCGAGTTCACAATGCGGACGGCGCCGGCCAAGGCTTCACGCGCTGGCACCGCGCCCCGTATACTCGGCCGGGCGGCGGAGCGCATGAACGGCCGGCGTTTCGTCCTATCTCAACACTTGAAGCGACTCGATGCAAGGAGGATTCAATGCCCAACCGTTTACGCGAGCGTGACGCACGCGCTTCGACACGAGGGTTCCCGCTTAGGCTCGCTCACTGGATGAAAGGTTTCGCGATCGTGCTCTCCCTTTCCGCGACCCACGCATTTGCGCAGCAATCGCCCGCCCCGGCCGACGGCGTCTACAACCTGCTCGTCGGCACCTATACGGGGGGCGGCAGCGACGGCATCTATGTTTACCGCTTCGATACGAAAACCGGCAGCGTCGCGCCCGTGTCGTCGGCGAAGACCGTGAATCCGTCGTACCTGTTGCCAAGCCGCGACGGTCGCACCGTCTACGCGGTCAACGAACTGCCCGGCGACGACGGGCCGGCGACGACGCGCGGCGGCATCAGCGCATTCCGCTTCGACGCGAAGACGGGCGCGCTGAGCTTCATCGACCGCGTGTCGGCGGAAGGGAACGATCCTTGCTATCTCGCGCTGTCGCCCGACGGCAAGTACCTCGTGACCGCCAACTACTCGGTCGCGAAGGATCCGGGCGGCAGCTTCGCGGTGTTTCCGCTGCGCGACGACGGCGCGGTCGGCCAGGCCGCGCTGACCGTGCACCATGAAGGCACGGGGCCCGTGAAGGGCCGCCAGGACGGTGCGCACGTGCATTCGACGGTGTTTTCGCCGGACGGCCGTTACCTGTTCGTGCAGGATCTCGGCGCGGACAAGATCTACGGCTACCGCTACACGGTGGACGGCAGCCGCGGGCTGATCAGCCCGACCGACACGCGCTACACGCCGGTGAAGGCGGGCTCGGGCCCGCGTCACATGGTGTTCGGCGCCGACGGCCGGTACGCGTACGTGACGAGCGAGCTCAACGCGTCGGTCGAGGTGTTCGGCTACCACGACGGCAAGCTGACGCCGGTCGAGACCGTGCCGATGACCGTGCCGGGCTTCAAGGGCAAGGTCGGCGGCGGCGCGATCCACCTGTCGCCGGACGGCCGTTTCCTGTACGTGAGCAACCGCGGCGACGCGAACGACCTGGTGATCTACGCGGTGAACCAGGCCGACGGCCGGTTGAAGCAGGTCGGCCGCCAGTCGAGCCTCGGCAAGACGCCGCGCGAGTTCCTGATCGATCCGACCGGCAAGTGGCTGATCGTCGGCAACCAGGACAGCGACACGTTCTACGTGTTCAGCCGCAATGTCGAAACGGGGCAGCTCGGCCCGAATCCGCAGAAGGTGGCGGTCGGCAAGCCGGTCGACTTCAAGCTGGTGCCGGCGCTGTAAATGAAAAAGGGCGCTGCCGATGCAGCGCCCTTCGTTTTTCGGGGCGGCCGGTTTCCCGGCGCGCCCGTATCGGTTGACGGCGGCCGCCCGGCCGCCGCGTTCAGTCGGCCGCGGCCGGCACGAGCACCTCGCGGCTGCCGTTGATGCCCATCGCCGACACGAGCCCGGCCGCCTCCATCTGCTCGACGAGGCGCGCGGCGCGGTTGTAGCCGATGCGCAACTGCCGCTGCACCGACGAGATCGACGCGCGCCGCGTGCGCACGACGAACGCGACGGCTTCGTCGTACAGCGGATCGGCTTCCGCGTCGGGCGCATCGCCGAACAGGTCCTGCGTCGTGCCGTCGGCGGCCGGGCCGTCGAGGATCCCTTCCTCGTACTGCGGCTCGCCGAACTGCTTCAGGTACTCGACGACACGGTGCACTTCTTCGTCCGCGACGAACGCGCCGTGCACGCGCTGCGGGTAACCGGTGCCCGGTGGCAGGAACAGCATGTCGCCCATCCCGAGCAGCGATTCGGCGCCCATCTGGTCGAGAATCGTGCGCGAGTCGATCTTCGATGACACCTGGAACGCGACGCGCGTCGGGATGTTCGCCTTGATCAGGCCCGTGATCACGTCGACGGACGGACGCTGCGTCGCGAGGATCAGGTGGATGCCGGCCGCACGCGCCTTCTGCGCGAGGCGGGCGATCAGTTCCTCGATCTTCTTGCCGGCGACCATCATCAGGTCGGCCAGCTCGTCGATCACGACGACGATCAGCGGCAGCGTCGACAGCGGCTCCGGATCCTCGGGCGTCAGCGAGAACGGGTTGCCGATCTTCTTTTCCTTCGCTTCCGCGTCGCGGATCTTCTGGTTGAAGCCCGCGAGGTTGCGCACGCCGACGGCCGACATCAGCCGATAGCGTTTTTCCATCTCGCCGACGCACCAGTTCAGTGCGTTCGCCGCGAGCTTCATGTCGGTGACGACCGGCGCGAGCAGGTGCGGGATCCCTTCGTAGACCGACAGCTCCAGCATCTTCGGGTCGATCATGATCAGCCGCACGTCCTCGGGTGTCGCCTTGTACAGCAGCGACAGGATCATCGCGTTGATCGCGACCGACTTGCCCGAGCCTGTCGTACCCGCGACGAGCATGTGCGGCGCCTTCGCGAGATCGGTGACGACCGGGTGGCCGGTGATGTCCTTGCCCATCGCGATCGTCAGTTGCGACGCCGAGTGCTGGTACTGGCGCGACTCGAGGATTTCCGACAGGCGGATCATCTGGCGCTTTGCGTTCGGCAGTTCGAGGCCCATGCAGGTCTTGCCGGGAATCGTTTCGACGACGCGGATCGACGTGAGGCCGAGGCCGCGCGACAGGTCCTTCATCAGCCCGACGATCTGGCTGCCGCGCACGCCGAGCGCGGGTTCGATCTCGAAGCGCGTGATCACGGGGCCGGCGGACGCGCCGACCACCGTCACCGGCACCTTGAATTCCTGCAGCCGCTGTTCGATCACCTGCGCTGTTTGCGCGAGGTGTTCGTCGGTGATCGTTTCGATGTCGCCGGACGCGGACGCGGGCTCGAGCAGGTCGAGCGTCGGCAGTTCGACGCTGAACGACGCGGGTGCGTGGAATTCGAATGCGTTCGGGCGCGGCTGCCGCGCGGGGGTGTCGGGGGCCGGGGAGCCGGCTGCGGCAGGTGCGGCCGGTTCGGTTGCCGGGGCAGTGGGGATCGCCGGTACGGTCGTGACTGCCGCCGGTGCGGACAGGCTCGCGCCGGGGATCGTTGCTGCGGGTTGCGGCGGTGCCACGGGTGATGCGGCTGACGGTGCCGCAGAGACATTCGACACGGGCCAGCTTGCCGGCGACGAGGCTGGGGTGGCCGGGGGGGCGAACGTCGTGGCTTCGATGGCCGCAGGTGCGGAAGCGATCGACGGAGCCAGCGCCGCGGTGGTTGCGCCGAAGGACGTCAGCGAGCCGGCCGGAGCGACGGGCGAGCCGGAGATCGGTTGCGCGGGATGCGCCGCGGCGGCGGTGATCGGGGCGGCTGCGCCGGAGGACGTTGCCGTCGTGGCGGCAGGGGCCGGCGGCACGGGCAGGCCTGCGGCCGGCTGCGATGCGATTGTGCCGGAGGGGGCGAAAGTGCCGAACGTCGTACCGGTCGACGAGGCTGATGGGGTGGTCGGATGCGTCGGGGCAGGCGCGGCGGACGGAGCAGCGACCGAGCCGGACACGATATTCACAGGCGTCGTGGTAGCGATCGCCGGCGCGCTCGAACCGGATGCCGAGGCCGTCGGGCTGGCCGTCGACGGTGTCACGGCGGGCGCAACGGGCGCAACGGGCGCAACGGGCGATGCGGGTGTTGATGCGCGGGGGAACGAACCGTAAGTCGTGTCCGCAACGGTCGATGCCGACGTGGCTGGCTGCGAAATCGAGGTCGACGTAGCGCCGGTCACGCCGATCGGAGATGCCGGCGCGACGGATGCAGCGTTCGATGTCGAAGCGGCGGGCTGCGAAAGCGGAGCCGACGTGGCGCCGGTCATGCCGACGGTGGATGCCGGTGCGACGGATTCGGCGTTCGATGCCGACGTGGCCGGCAGCGAAATCGAGGCCGACGTAGCGCCGGTCACGCCGATCGGGGATGCCGACGCGACGGATGCAGCGTTCGATGTCGAAGCGAGCGGCTGCGAAAGCGAGGTCGACGCAGTGCCGGTTATGTCGATCGGAGATGCCGACGGAACGGCTGCAACGGTCGACGCAGCCGGTCGAGCCAGCGAACCGGATGCCGTGTTGATCACACCCTCTGACGAGGCGGTAACGGCGACAGGCGCAATGCCCGAGGCGGATGCAGGCGCTTGCACGGTCGAACCGCGCGCGGCGCCGACGAGCGGCGACGCAGTGCTTGCCGAAGTCGTTTGCGCGGCGGCAAACGGTTGAGCGGCGACCGGCGATTTCGGCAACTCCGCGGTGACAGGCGTATTCGTCGTGGCCGGTTGCGCCGTCGAAGGCGTCCACGTCCATGCTGTCGCCGGTGCCGCAGGTTCCATCGTGTCTGGCTTGGCGGCTCCCGATGCGGCCGGTGCCGGTGCCGCCGCCGCAAACGGCCTGCTTTCGGCACTTGCGCGCGGCGTCGTTTCGGCGGTCGGCGAAGAGGGGAGGGCCGCGAACGGCGCGATGTTCCCGGCGGGCTTCACGTCGGCGATGCCCTGCGGCACGCTGGCCGATGCCGTGCGATCGATTGCAGGAGCCGGTTGTGCGGCGTACTTGTCGTCGACATCGATGGGTGCCGGCGGGTTGCTCGCGGCGAGGTCGTGAACCGCCTCGCTCCTCGGTTGCGCGAAGGCGGCATGGGCCGGTTCCGATCCCGTCACATCGGTCGATGACTCGGCGACCGGGTTCCAGGCGGATGCGTCGAACGCGGGAACCGGTTGGCTGGCGAGGTCCTCCCACGGCGCGAGGTCGATGGGCGCGTCGAACGCCGGCGCGGGCGAGATGCCCGATGCCGGTGCGGCAGCGGCATCGTCGGTGTGCCGGATCTCGTCATTGGCGTGATGCGGGAACGCGGCATCGTCGATGCCGGTATTCGACAACGCAGGCGGTGCGGCGGCGTCGAGCGTCACGGCGCCCGTATCGGCGACCGGTGCATGAACAGCGGGGGCTGTCGGATTGAACGCGTCGAGCACGATCGGTGCGTTGTCGTCGTACACCGGCGCCGGATCGCCGGTGAGCGGCGCACTGGCGTCATGCGCCCCGAGGCCGTGGGCCGCGGAGGCGATCCCGGTCGGCACGGCCGCTGCGGCGGGCGCTGCAATGCCGGCTGCTGCCGCGGCCACACCGGCCACGGTTGCCGCTGCCGCCGCCG
>NZ_VWWH01000190.1:0-2867 GCF_011753045.1 Burkholderia sp. Ap-955 | reverse complement strand
CCCGCGCACCGCTGCCCGTATCGCGGCCCGCATCGCGCCGCGCCATAGCCGGCGGGCCGCTACGCGCGGCGCCCGCACCGCGCCGCCGGTGTTCCGGCCCGCCCAAAAACCCGATGCTGCGCTGCGCCACTCCTGTACAATTCGCCGTGTTTCAACGTTCCCAGCCAGAGCCGCCGCCATGTCCGAGCCCATCGACCTCTCGCAGATCGCCCCCACGCTGAAAGCAGAAATCCTCGCCGAGGCACTGCCGTACATTCGCCGTTATCACGGCAAGACCGTGGTCATCAAATACGGCGGCAACGCGATGACGGAAGAGCGGCTCAAGCAAGGCTTCGCGCGCGACGTGATCCTGCTGAAGCTGGTCGGCATCAATCCGGTGATCGTCCATGGCGGCGGTCCGCAGATCGATCATGCACTGAAGAAGATCGGCAAGGCCGGCACCTTCATCCAGGGCATGCGCGTCACCGACGAAGAGACGATGGAAGTCGTCGAATGGGTGCTGGGCGGCGAAGTGCAGCAGGACATCGTGATGCTGATCAACCACTTCGGCGGCCACGCGGTGGGCCTGACGGGCAAGGACGGCGGCCTGATCCACGCGCGCAAGCTGCTGATGCCGGACCGCGACAACCCGGGCCAGTACATCGACATCGGCCAGGTCGGCGAAGTCGAGGCGATCAACCCGGCAGTCGTGAAGGCGCTGCAGGACGACGCGTTCATCCCGGTGATCTCGCCGATCGGTTTCGGTGAGGATGGCCTGTCGTACAACATCAACGCCGACCTCGTCGCGGGCAAGCTCGCCACCGTGCTGAACGCCGAGAAGCTGCTGATGATGACCAACATCCCGGGCGTGATGGACAAGGACGGCAACCTGCTGACCGATCTCTCCGCACGCGAAATCGACGCGCTGTTCGAAGACGGCACGATCTCCGGCGGCATGCTGCCGAAGATCTCGTCGGCGCTCGACGCCGCGAAGAGCGGCGTGAAGTCTGTGCACATCGTCGACGGCCGGATCGAGCACTCGGTACTGCTGGAAATCCTGACCGAGCAGCCGTTCGGCACGATGATCCGCTCGCATTGAGCAAGCGCAGCAAGACCGCCACACCCGACTTGCCGGCCCCGCTGCTGCGCCGGCGCGTGTCGCGCAGCCGGCCCCGCGCCGGCGCGCCGGTGTGGCTGTTCGATCTCGACAACACCCTTCACCACGCATCGCACGCGATCTTTCCCGAGATCAACCGCGCGATGACGCAATACA
Organism: Burkholderia sp. Ap-955; assembly: GCF_011753045.1. Lineage (NCBI taxonomy): Bacteria > Pseudomonadati > Pseudomonadota > Betaproteobacteria > Burkholderiales > Burkholderiaceae > Burkholderia > Burkholderia sp. Ap-955. The sequence continues at coordinate 1,615 of NZ_VWWH01000190.1, read as the reverse complement.
TCATCGACGTGCTGCAGGTCGAGCGCGCCGAAGCCGACCGCCTGCGCAACGACTACACCGAGCGCTACGGCGCCGCGCTCCTCGGCCTCACGCGCCATCATCCGATCGACCCGCACGACTTCCTGCGCGTCGTCCACACGTTTTCCGACCTGCCGGCGATGGTGCGCGCCGAGCGCGGCCTCGCGCGCATCGTCGCCGCGCTGCCGGGCCGCAAGCTGATCCTGACCAACGCGCCGGAGAACTATGCGCGCGCGGTGCTGCGCGAGCTGCGCATCGAGCGGCTGTTCGAGCGCGTGATCGCGATCGAGCACATGCGCGACCGCCGCACCTGGCGCGCGAAGCCCGATCACACGATGCTGCGCCGGACACTGCGCGCCGCCCATGCGCGCATGGCCGACACGATCCTCGTCGAAGATACGCGCGGCCACCTGAAACGCTACAAGCGTCTCGGCATCGGCACGATATGGATCACGGGGCACCTGCCGGGCCATCTGCCGGTTACCGGACGCCCCCATTATGTCGACCAGCGCATTCGTTCGTTAAAATCGCTGCGACTGGGCACACGATCGGGGCGACAAAAATGCAGCCGACTTACCCGCAGGACCAAGCCGTAAAGGAAGACCAGGCCACACCGTCCCGCCCGCGCCCGAAACCGGGCGAGCGGCGCGTGATGATCCTGCAGACACTCGCGACGATGCTCGAGGCGCCCAAGCCCGAGAAGATCACGACCGCCGCGCTCGCGGCCCGGCTCGACGTGTCGGAAGCCGCGCTGTACCGGCATTTCACCAGCAAGGCGAAGATGTACGAAGGGCTGATCGAGTTCATCGAGCAGGCGCTGTTCGGGCTCGTGAACCAGATCGTCGCGAAGGAGCCGAACGGCGTGCAGCAGGCGCGCACGATCGCGCTGACGATGCTCAACTTCGCCGCGAAGAACCCCGGCATGACGCGCGTGCTGACCGGCGAGGCGCTGGTGGGCGAGGACGAGCGGCTCACCGAACGCGTGAACCAGCTGCTCGACCGCATCGAGGCGACCGTCAAGCAATGCCTGCGTGTTGCGCGCGCCGAGGCCGGCGCACAGCAGAACAGCGGCCTGGCACTGCCGGCGGACTACGATCCGGCCACGCGCGCCAGCCTGCTCGTCAGCTACGTGATCGGGCGTTGGCACCGCTTCGCGAAAAGCGGCTTCCGGCAGGCGCCGGGCGAACAGGCGGACGCGCAGTTGCAACTGATCCTGCAATAACCGGGCGCATCGCCATCGAATCACCGCGCGCGTCGTAACCGCCGGCTCACCATTCCGTCACGCGCGTGTGCTCGCCCAGGCCGAGCGCGTGCCCCGCGTCGCCGCTCTCGGGCAACGCCCGACGCTGTCGCGCGGCCTCCCACTGCTCCAGTTCACGCCTCATCGATCGCAACGTCTCGCCGCATGGCCAGTCGGTATCGCATTGATCCGCCGGTGCGGCCTGCGCCCGCCGGGTTCCCGGCCGCGCGACACGCGGCGCATACGACCGCACCGTCGCCGGCGCAGACGCCGTTCGCGCCGGCTGGGCTCGCGGCGTCTCCGGCTCGTCGACGCGTGCATGCGCCGCGTCGCGATGCACGTGATGCGCCGGAGATC
>NZ_VWWH01000189.1:0-2975 GCF_011753045.1 Burkholderia sp. Ap-955 | reverse complement strand
GGCCGTCGCCCGCCACGCCGTCGCGCGGGCCGGCCGCCTCGGGCAGCCGCGGCGTGACGCGGCGCACGTAGCGCCCCTGCGCGAACAGCAGCGGGCCGAGGGCAGCGGTGGCGAACGGGTATCCCATCAGGTCGCTCCAGTGATGGTTCAGGTGGATTGAATCGGCCCGGCGCGGGTGGTGCCGGGGGAGTGCGTATTGTGTCCGATCGCCGCGCGGACGGGGCCGGATTGGCCGAGCGGACAGGCAAGACCGCACCGAACGGACAGGGGGCGCCCGCCTGGCAAGGCTGCTCGCCCCCGCCCGGCGGCGCTCCCGAAAAGCGCGGCGCCGACGTGTTAACATGCGCGTCCTGCCCGCGTGTCCGCTTGCTTCGCCAGCCCGCCGCGCACGGCATCCTCCCGGCGTTCCGCCGTCAACCGCAACACCATCCGCCATCATGTCCGCAGGCCTGAATCCCGCCCAGAACGAAGCGGTGCGCTACCTCGACGGTCCCTGTCTCGTGCTCGCCGGCGCGGGCAGCGGCAAGACCCGCGTGATCACGCAGAAGATCGCGCACCTGATCGAAGCGAAAGGCTTCGAGCCGCGCCACATCGCCGCCGTCACGTTCACGAACAAGGCGGCCGCCGAAATGCGCGAGCGCGTGTCGAAGCTGCTCGAGGGCAAGACGCTCACCACGCCCGGCAAGGAAGGCCGCAAGGTGCCCGTCAACCAGCTCACCGTCTGCACCTTCCACTCGCTGGGTGTGCAGATCCTGCGCCAGGAGGCCGAGCACGTCGGCCTGAAGCCGCAGTTCTCGATCATGGATTCGGACGACTGCTTCGGGATGATCCAGGAGCAGATCGGCACGACTGACAAGGGCCTGATCCGCAAGATCCAGAGCACCATCTCGCTGTGGAAGAACGGCCTGATCATGCCCGAGGAGGCGATGACGATCGCGGCCAACGAGGACGAGCACCAGGCCGCGCTGGTCTACCGCAACTACGTCGCGACGCTGCATGCGTACCAGGCGGTCGACTTCGACGACCTGATCCGCCTGCCCGCCGAGCTGTTCGCGAAGAACGAGCCCGTGCGCGACCGCTGGCAGAACAAGCTGCGCTACCTGCTGATCGACGAGTACCAGGACACCAACGCGTGCCAGTACGAGCTGCTGAAGCAGCTCGCCGGCCCGCGCGCGGCGTTCACGGCGGTGGGCGACGACGACCAGGCGATCTACGGCTGGCGCGGCGCGACGCTCGAGAACCTCGCGCAGCTCGGCAAGGATTTCCCGAAGCTGCACGTGATCAAGCTCGAGCAGAACTACCGGTCGACGGTGCGCATCCTCACTGCCGCGAACAACGTGATCGCGAACAACCCGAAGCTGTTCGAGAAGAAGCTGTGGTCCGAGCACGGGATGGGCGATTCGATCACCGTCACGCCGTGCAACGACGAAGAGCACGAAGCCGAATCGGTCGTGTTCCGGCTGTCCGCGCACAAGTTCGAGCGGCGCGCGCAGTTCCGCGACTACGCGATCCTGTATCGCGGCAACTTCCAGGCGCGGATCTTCGAGCAGGTGCTGCGCCGCGAGCGGATCCCGTACGTGCTGTCGGGCGGCCAGTCGTTCTTCGACAAGGCCGAGATCAAGGATCTGTGCGCGTACCTGCGGCTGATCGCGAACGCCGACGACGATCCCGCCTTCATCCGCGCGGTCACCACGCCGCGCCGCGGGATCGGCAACACGACGCTCGAAGCGCTCGGCTCGTTCGCGGGCCAGGCGAAGGTGTCGCTGTTCGAGGCCGTGTACATGGGCGGGATCGAGGCGCGGCTGTCCGCGCGCCAGGTCGAGCCGTTGCGGATGTTCTGCGACTTCATCCAGCGCCTGACCGAGCGTGCGGACAAGGATCCTGCCACTGCCGTGCTCGACGACATGATGGAGGCGATCCACTACGAGGCGTACCTGTACGACGCGTTCGACGAACGGCAGGCGCAGTCGAAGTGGCAGAACGTGCTCGAATTCCTCGAATGGCTGAAGCGCAAGGGCACCAAGCCCGAGAAGGAGGCCGTCGACGGCGAGGCGGAAGGCTTCCACAACGCGGACGGGCTCGCCGATACGGGCAAGAACCTGCTCGGCCTGATCCAGACCGTCGCGCTGATGTCGATGCTCGAGGGCAAGGATGAAGATCCGGACGCCGTGCGGCTGTCGACCGTCCACGCGTCGAAGGGGCTCGAGTATCCGCACGTGTTCCTGGTCGGCGTCGAGGAAGGCATCATGCCGCACCGCGGCAGCTCCGAGGATGACGGCCCGATCGACAACGAGCGGATCGAGGAGGAGCGCCGGCTGATGTACGTCGCGATCACGCGCGCGCAGCGCAGCCTGCACCTGAACTGGTGCAAGAAACGCAAGCGGGCGCGCGAGACGGTCGTGTGCGAACCGTCGCGCTTCATCCCGGAGATGGGGCTCGACGATGCGCCGCCGCCCACGCCGGAAGAGGCGCCGATGTCGCCGAAGGATCGGCTCGCGAGCCTGAAGGCGTTGCTGCAGAAGTGACCTGGCGGTGCCGCCGCCGCGCGCACGGCGGTCCGGTGGTCCGGCGGTCCGCCGACAAAACAAAACCCCCGCGATGCGTATGCGTCGCGGGGGTTTTTTACTGACGGCCGGGTGGGGTTACTTCGACGCGTTGACCATGTAGTCGACGGCGGCCTTCACGTCGGCGTCCGACGCGTTCGACCCGCCCTTCGGCGGCATCGCGCCCTTGCCGTGCAACGCGTAGTTGTAGACCGTGTCCATCGAGTCCTTCAGGCGCGGCGCCCAGTCTTCCTTGCTGCCGAACTTCGGCGCGCCGAGCACGCCCGCCGCGTGGCAGGCCTGACAGGTCGACGTGTACAGCGCCTTGCCGGCGTCGGCGCCGGCCGGGGCGGCCGCTGCCGCGGGCGCTTCACCGGCCTTCGGGATCGCGGCGATCGCAGCCTGGGCCGCGGCGACTTGTGCGCTGGCGGC
>NZ_VWWH01000188.1:0-3344 GCF_011753045.1 Burkholderia sp. Ap-955 | reverse complement strand
AGCCTGACGATTACCTACTTTCACACGGGAATCCGCACTATCATCGGCGTAGAGTCGTTTCACGGTCCTGTTCGGGATGGGAAGGGGTGGGACCGACTCGCTATGGTCATCAGGCAAAGAGGGTTGTTGCGCTGGCTTCGCAGCACAACCAATCTTGGAAGAAGCAGTAATCTTGAGTTGTGTGTATCACACACGAGAATCCAACCAGTCCGACGCGCTGTATTCAGCGCGAGACAGACTTGTTATAGGATCAAGCCTTACGGGCAATTAGTATCAGTTAGCTGAACGCATTACTGCGCTTACACACCTGACCTATCAACGTCCTGGTCTCGAACGACCCTTCAAGGGAATCTAGTTCCCAGGGATATCTCATCTTAAGGCGAGTTTCCCGCTTAGATGCTTTCAGCGGTTATCTCTTCCGAACATAGCTACCCGGCGATGCCACTGGCGTGACAACCGGTACACCAGAGGTTCGTCCACTCCGGTCCTCTCGTACTAGGAGCAGCCCCCTTCAAATATCCAACGCCCACGGCAGATAGGGACCAAACTGTCTCACGACGTTTTAAACCCAGCTCACGTACCTCTTTAAATGGCGAACAGCCATACCCTTGGGACCGGCTACAGCCCCAGGATGAGATGAGCCGACATCGAGGTGCCAAACACCGCCGTCGATATGAACTCTTGGGCGGTATCAGCCTGTTATCCCCAGAGTACCTTTTATCCGTTGAGCGATGGCCCTTCCATACAGAACCACCGGATCACTATGACCTGCTTTCGCACCTGCTCGACTTGTCGGTCTCGCAGTTAAGCACGCTTATGCCATTGCACTATCAGCACGATTTCCGACCGTACCTAGCGTACCTTCGTACTCCTCCGTTACGCTTTGGGAGGAGACCGCCCCAGTCAAACTGCCTACCATGCACTGTCCCCGACCCGGATCACGGGCCAAGGTTAGAACCTCAAACAAACCAGGGTGGTATTTCAAGGACGGCTCCACCGAAACTAGCGTTCCGGTTTCATAGCCTCCCACCTATCCTACACAGATCGGTTCAAAGTCCAATGCAAAGCTACAGTAAAGGTTCATGGGGTCTTTCCGTCTAGCCGCGGGTAGATTGCATCATCACAAACACTTCAACTTCGCTGAGTCTCGGGAGGAGACAGTGTGGCCATCGTTACGCCATTCGTGCAGGTCGGAACTTACCCGACAAGGAATTTCGCTACCTTAGGACCGTTATAGTTACGGCCGCCGTTTACCGGGACTTCAATCAAGAGCTTGCACCCCATCATTTAATCTTCCGGCACCGGGCAGGCGTCACACCCTATACGTCCACTTTCGTGTTTGCAGAGTGCTGTGTTTTTATTAAACAGTCGCAGCCACCAGTTTATTGCAACCCCTTCACCCTTTGCGCGCAGGCGCATCAAGCTACAAGGGCGTACCTTATCCCGAAGTTACGGTACCAATTTGCCGAGTTCCTTCTCCCGAGTTCTCTCAAGCGCCTTAGAATACTCATCTCGCCCACCTGTGTCGGTTTGCGGTACGGTCATCGTTAGACTGAAGCTTAGAGGCTTTTCTTGGAACCACTTCCAATTGCTTCGCTCCCTAAGGAGCTCGCGCCACACCCTTGAATTACGCACCCGGATTTGCCTAAGTGCCTTCTCCAATGCAGCGACCGGGACTTCCAACACCCGGACAACCTTCCGCGATCCGTCCCCCCATCGCATCTAACAATGGTGCAGGAATATTGACCTGCTTCCCATCAGCTACGCATTTCTGCCTCGCCTTAGGGGCCGACTCACCCTACGCCGATGAACGTTGCGTAGGAAACCTTGGGCTTACGGCGAGGGGGCCTTTCACCCCCTTTATCGCTACTCATGTCAGCATTCGCACTTCCGATACCTCCAGCACGCTTTTCAACGCACCTTCGCAGGCTTACGGAACGCTCTCCTACCATGCGTGCAAAGCACGCATCCGCAGCTTCGGTATATAGCTTAGCCCCGTTACATCTTCCGCGCAGGACGACTCGATCAGTGAGCTATTACGCTTTCTTTAAAGGGTGGCTGCTTCTAAGCCAACCTCCTGACTGTTTTAGCCTTCCCACTTCGTTTCCCACTTAGCTATATTTGGGGACCTTAGCTGGCGGTCTGGGTTGTTTCCCTCTTGACACCGGACGTTAGCACCCGATGTCTGTCTCCCGTGATTGCACTCTTCGGTATTCGGAGTTTGCTATGGCGGGGTAATCTGCAATAGACCCCCCAACCATGACAGTGCTCTACCCCCGAAGGTGAGACACGAGGCACTACCTAAATAGTTTTCGGAGAGAACCAGCTATTTCCAAGTTTGTTTAGCCTTTCACCCCTATCCACAGCTCATCCCCTAACTTTTCAACGTTAGTGGGTTCGGACCTCCAGTACGTGTTACCGCACCTTCATCCTGGCCATGGATAGATCACTTGGTTTCGGGTCTACGCCCAGCAACTGAACGCCCTATTCGGACTCGCTTTCGCTACGCCTGCCCTATACGGTTAAGCTTGCTACTGAACGTAAGTCGCTGACCCATTATACAAAAGGTACGCCGTCACCCCTTACGAGGCTCCGACTGTTTGTATGCATGCGGTTTCAGGATCTATTTCACTCCCCTCCCGGGGTTCTTTTCGCCTTTCCCTCACGGTACTGGTTCACTATCGGTCGATCACGAGTATTTAGCCTTGGAGGATGGTCCCCCCATCTTCAGACAGGATTTCACGTGTCCCGCCCTACTTGTCGCACACCTAGTTCTTTCATACTGTTTTCGCCTACAGGGCTATCACCTGCTATGGCCGCACTTTCCAGAGCGTTCGGCTAACAATACAAATAAAGAGTGCAAGGCTCATCCCATTTCGCTCGCCACTACTTTGGGAATCTCGGTTGATTTCTTTTCCTGCGGTTACTTAGATGTTTCAGTTCACCGCGTTCGCTTCGCATGGCCTATGTATTCAGCCATGGATACTCCAAAAGGAGTGGGTTTCCCCATTCGGACATCTACGGATCAAAGCTCGTTTGCCAGCTCCCCGTAGCTTTTCGCAGGCTACCGCGTCCTTCATCGCCTGTGATCGCCAAGGCATCCACCACATGCACTTGTTCGCTTGACCCTATAACGAGTCTGTCTCATCGACAGTCGCTACAGGTTGAGTTCTCGCGTTGTGCCGTATTCCAATTGAGTCAAACATAGAGTTCGAATCATCTTGAGATACATCGATACAATCACAACCCGGATAGTTTTCACGTCCATCTCAAGACGCTTCCGCTATCCAAATTACTTACTTCTTCCAGATTGTTAAAGAACGACAGCCGATACGTACTACGTA
>NZ_VWWH01000187.1:0-3364 GCF_011753045.1 Burkholderia sp. Ap-955 | reverse complement strand
CCGGCGCGACCGCAGCCAGCCTGCCGGCGACGACGGTGCACCTGCCGTTCGCGTCGCTCGGCGCGTTCGATCCGCTGCGCCTGCGCGGCGCCGACGACGCCCGCACGATCAACGCGGGCGTGCGGCTCGACCGCGTGGTCACCGGCGCGCGGCTGCGCCTGACCTACGCGTATTCGCCGTCGCTGGTGTTCCCGATGTCGCACCTGAAGGTGTCGGTGAACGGCGAGGTCATCGCGACCGTCCCGTTCGACGCCGCGCAGGCGGGCCGCACGGTCACGCAAGAGATCCCGATCGATCCGCGCTACTTCTCGGATTTCAACCAGATCGGCCTGCGCCTGATCGCGCACTACACGCTCGACCATTGCGAGGATCCGGCCAACTCGGCGCTGTGGGCCGACGTGAGCCCGAAGAGCGAGCTGATCCTCGACGAATCGCCGGTTCGCCTGCCGAACGATCTCGCGCTGCTGCCCGCGCCGTTCTTCGACCGGCGCGACAACGGCCGCGTGCGGCTGCCGTTCGTGCTGCCGGCGTCACCCGATTCGGCGACGCTGCGCAGCGCGGGCGTGCTCGCGTCGTGGTTCGGCGCGCTGGCCGACTACCGGCATGCGCGCTTCCCGGTGTCGACCGGGCTGCCGGCCGATGACCAGGCGGTGGTGATCGGCACGGCCGCGACGCTGCCGGCCGGCCTCGCGCTGCCGTCGATCAACGGTCCGCTGCTCGCGGTGGCCGACAACCCGGCCGCGCCGGGGCGCAAGCTGCTGGTCGTCACGGGCCGCACGGCGGCCGAGGTCGACGATGCGGTCGCGACGCTCGTGCTGGGCCGCGCGGCGCTGTCGGGGCCGTCGGCGACGGTCGCGCACGTCGATCTCGGCGCGCCGCGCAAACCGTACGATGCGCCGCGCTGGCTGCCGGTGAACCGGCCGATCACGTTCCGCGAGCTCGTATCCGATACGCGCGAGCTGGAAGTGCGCGGCACCTCGCCCGACGCCATTCGCCTGAACCTGCGCGTGCCGTCCGACCTGCATTCGTGGAACGGCGCGGGCGTGCCGATCGCGCTGCGCTATCGCTACACGGCGCCGACGGTGCAGGACAACTCGACGCTCGCCGTCGAGATCAACGACCAGCTCGTGAAGTCGTACCGGCTCGGGCCGGCCCATGCCGAGGACGCGCACGGCCGCATGCAGCTGCCGTTGCTGTCGGTGCCGGAAGGGCGCGTGACGAGCGACGTCGACATCCCGGCGTTCCGGGTCGGCAGCGGCAACCAGCTGCAGTTCCGCTTCACGCTCGATTCGCAGAAGACGGGCTTGTGCTCGAGCACGGCGACCGAGCCGCAGCGTGCGGCGATCGATCCCGATTCGACGATCGACTTCTCGCACTTCGTCCATTACGCGCAGTTGCCGAACCTCGCCTTCTTCGCGAACAGCGGCTTCCCGTTCACGCGCTTCGCCGACCTGTCGCAGACGGCCGTCGTGATGCCCGACCGGCCGTCGCCGCAGGAGCTCGAGGCCTACCTGACGATGCTCGGCCACATGGGCGAATGGACCGGCTTCCCGGCGCTGCGCGTGCAGGTCGCGCGGCCCGGCGACGTCGCCGCGCTGTCGGGCAGCAAGGATCTGCTTGTGATCGACGGCTCGCCCACGTCGCCGCTGCTCGCGCACTGGCGCTCGGCGCTGCCGCTCGTGATCGGCGAGCAGGGTGGCGCGGGCGGCGAAGGCGCCGCGCGCGTCGCGTTCTCGGTGAAGGAGCGCTGGCGCAACGGCGTCGGCCTGACCGAAGGCGGCGCGCATATCGAGCAGACGGGCTCGCTCGCGGCGCTCGCCGGGTTCGAGCTGCCGGGCAGCCGGGGGCGCAGCGTCGTCGCGCTGACGGCGACCGACCAGCCGCACCTTGGCGACCTGCTCAACGTGTTCGAGAACGCCGGGCTCGTGTCGCAGCTGCAGGGCGACCTGGCACTGGTGCGGCCGGGGCAGGTCGACAGCCTGCGCGTCGGCGAGCCTTACGTGGTCGGATTCGTGCCGTGGTATGCACGGGTGTGGACGCAGGCGGCGCGGCATCCGGTCGTGCTTGGCGCGGTCGGCGTCGTGGCGGGGCTGCTGCTCGCGCTCGGCGCGTTCAGCGTGCTGCAGAGAATCGCTGCGCGTCGTCGGGGGATGTAACGGATGGCGCGGGCAATGGCGAAGCGACGGGCGATGCGGCCGGCGCGGCGCGTCGGCGCGGCCCTCGCGCTGGCGGTGGCGATGACGTGCGCGGCGGCCGGGATGGCCGCGCGTGCGCAGGCCGCGGGAGCCGGTGCGGCCGACGCGGGATGCGGCGCGGCGTGGCCGCGCTGGGACGCGTTCAAGCGCGATTTCATCTCGGCCGACGGCCGCGTGATCGACGTCGGCTCGGCCGATTCACGCACGGTATCGGAGGGGCAGGCGTATGGACTGTTCTTCGCGCTGGTCGCGAACGACCGGCGCATGTTCGACACGATCCTCGCATGGACCGAGAACAATCTCGCGCAGGGCGACCTGAGCGCACACCTGCCCGCGTGGCTGTGGGGCCGCGCGCCCGACGGCGCGTGGCGCGTGCTCGACGCGAACGCGGCGTCGGACGCCGACCTGTGGATCGCGTATGCGCTCGTCGAGGCTGGGCGGCTGTGGCACGAACGCAGCTACACGGCGCGTGGCGCGCTGCTCGCGAAGCGCGTGCTCGACGTCGAGACGGCGACCGTGCCGGGCCTCGGCCTCACGCTGCTGCCCGGGCCGACGGGGTTCAAGCTCGCCGACGGCCAGTGGCGCGTGAACCCGAGCTATTCGCCGCCGCAGGTGATCCGTGCGCTCGGCGCGCGCCTGCCCGACGACAAGCGCTGGGCCGCGCTCGTCTCCAGCACCGGACGCGTGCTGCTCGACACCGCACCGAAAGGTTTTTCGCCCGACTGGGCGCTGTATCGCGCGAGCACGGGCTTCGGGCCCGATCGCGACACGCATGCGGAGAGCGCGTACAACGCGATCCGCGTCTATCTGTGGGCCGGCATGCTCGACCGCGCCGATCCGCTCGCCGCGCCGATGCTCGCGCGTTTTGCGCCGTTCGCCGACTACATCGCCGCGCATGGCGCGCCGCCGGAGAAGGTCGACACGACGACCGGCATCGCCGGGCCGAACGACGGCAACGGCGGGTTCTCGGCGGCGGCCGTGCCGTTCCTCGACGCGCGCGGCCAGCGCGCGCTGGCCGATGCCCAGGCGGCGCGTGTCGATACGCTCGCGCGCCAGTCGCCGCCCGGTTACTACACGAGCGTGCTGACGCTGTTCGGGCTCGGCTGGCGCGACGGGCGCTACCGGTTCGGCGCGGACGGCACGCTCGACGCCCGCTGGGGAGGCCGCTC
>NZ_VWWH01000186.1:0-3357 GCF_011753045.1 Burkholderia sp. Ap-955 | reverse complement strand
GTGGCCGACTTCGCGCAGCCGTTGCGCGAGGCAGAACGAGTATGCCGCCGCTTTTGCGACACCGGCCGCCGTGTGCGGGCGAACGAGGCACGCGGCGTCCCCCAGCAGCACCGCACGCCCCACCGCCATCCGTTCGACCGCGAGATCCTGGATCGCCTGCACGAACGGCGCGGGTGTCGCGTCGACGAGCGCCGCGAGCGTCGGCGCGAGCATCCGGCCACCGGCGTCGACGAGTTCCGCGCGGTCGTCGTCGCGCATCGCGCCGGGCGGCAGCGACCCGTCGCGCTGCGTACCGTCGCGCGCAACGAACAGCGACCGCAGCCGGTCGGACGCGAGACGCCGGTACCAGACCCAGTTCACGCGCCGCTTGCCCGCCTCGATCGCGCCGTCCGCACCGGGCACCAGATAGGTGAGGAACAGGTGTGCGTCGCCTTGCTGAAACGTGAAGCGCTCGCGCAGCAGATACAGCACCTGTTCGGGCAGCACCCGCTCGTCGACGAGCCCGCGCCATGCGACATAGCCCGCATACGCCGGCCGCACGTCCGGCATCAACTGTGCGCGCACCGCCGAGCGGCCGCCGTCCGCACCGATCAACAGGTCGGCGGTCTCGGCGTGGCCGCTCGCGAAATGCGCGACGATGCGCTCGCCGTCCTGCTCGAATCGCTCGAACGCGTCGCCCGCATGGACGATGCCGGCCGGCAGCGCGCGCTTCAACGCCGTGTAGATCACGTTCCACGCGGTTTGCGTTTGCGGCATCGTGAAGCGTTGCACGATGCGGTCGTGCGCATCGACGTAGATCCGGTCGATCGAATCGACGGCGGCCTCGCGCGGCAGCGGTACGGCGCCGAATGCGAACGCCCGCTCGATCGGCGGCTGCAGCACGATGCCGCCGCCGCGGCTGTCCAGGTCGTGCGGCGATTGCTCGAATACGCCGACGTCCCAGCCGGCTGCGCGCAGTGCGGTCGCGGCGAACAGCCCGCCAACCGACCCGCCGACGATGACGGCCTTGCGGCCCGATCCGTGTTCCATCCGATGTCTCCCGATGATTGCCGAGCATAGGGCAAGCAACGGACGCAGCGGTTGAATCGTTCTGAAGCGGCCTGAGCGAAAGCGCGATGCTTGCCGCGTGCGCCGCCGCTCAACCTCGGCGGCGTTTGACGGGGGCGGCGGACGAGCCCGATGTCACGCGTTGCAGTGCGGCCGGCGTGCCGTTCAGGAACGCGTCGACCTGCCGTTCGATTTCGGCGTCGAGATCGTCGGGCACCGGCAATCCGTATACCCACTTGCGCACGCCGAGATAGAAGATGCTCGCGTGCAGGCTCCAGACAAGTTCGATTTCCGCGTTGCGCTGCGCTTCCGACGCCGGCGCCGTGAGGTCGTATGCGTGGCGCAGTTCGCGCAGCACCGGCAGGAACACGCGCTCGCGCAGCCGTGACAGGTAGCGCGTATTGAAACCCTCGCGGCTCAGGCCCGCGAAGATGAACGTGCGGATCCATTCGCGCCGCAGGATCGTCTGCGCATACGACCGGTAGAACGCGACGAGCCGCTGCTGCAGCGGCACCGAGCGATCGGCGATCAGTTTTTCCCAGTCGGGATTCCACGTGTAGACCTCGTCGTACACGCGGTCGATCAGCGCCTCCTTGCTCGGAAAATACCGGTAGAGCAGCGGTTGCGTCACACCGATTTGCCGCGCGAGCTCGCGCGTGCTGCCGGAAAATCCGTGGGTCGCGAAGTGCTCGACCGCCTTTTCGACGATCTGCCGTTCGCGCGCTTCCGGCGTGAGGCGGCGGCCCGGCGTGCCGGCCGGCTCGTCGGCCCGGGCCCCGCGCGGGCGGGGCGCTGCGTTGCGCTTCGTGGCGGTCATGCATCGGCTCCTGAATGCGCCCATTCTGCACTGATCGATCGAACAATGGCATCGCGCGCCGCCGCCGCTGCTTCAGAAAAATTCAGATCGCCGCCATGACTTTCAGGTGCGTGTCCCCGTAGTCTTGCTACCGAACCGCCGCATGGGCCGGGCGCCGTCCGTGCGGCCCGGCGCGGCGGCGCAACCGGAACGGACCATGCCCTATCTGAACCCGCTGGGAGCCGGCATCGCAGTCGGCCTGCCGGACACCCGCGTGCGCGTGCAATCTCCCGCGTCGCCGCTGATCGCGCTGGCCGGGTTGCCCGGCATCGTGCTCGGCGAGCATGCGATTCCGTTCGTGCAGGCGCAGTTGTGGCCGCCGGCCCCGCAGGTCCAGGAAGCAGACTCCACCGGCAAACCCACGGAAACCACGACATGCAACCTGGACAAGTAACGGCCGCCGGTGCGGCCGCGCCCGATCGCCTACCCGGCGAGGACGTCTTTCTCGCGTCGATCGCCGGCTACGTCGACACGCTCGGCTTCGTCGCGCTGTTCGGCCTCTTTACCGCACATGTGACCGGCAACTTCATCCTGATCGGCTCGGGCCTGGCCGGAGTCGGGCAGGGGCTGCTGATCAAATGGCTCGCGTTTCCGGCGTTCATCGCCGGGATCGTGGCCGCGCGCCTGCTCGACCACCGGATGCGCGTGCGCGGGCACGGCGCGCGTGCCTGTTCGCTGTATGCGTTGCAGGCGATCCTGCTCGCCGGCTTCATGTTCGCGGGGATTGCGGCGTCGCCGATCGGCAGCGCCGATGCGCCCGCGACGATCGTCTGCGGGCTGCTCGGCGCGGCGGCGATGGGCGTGCAGAACGCGCATGGCCGGCTGACCGCGCGCTCGGTGGTCGCCAACACGGTGATGACCGGCAACGTCACGCAGGCCGTCATCGATGCATTCGACTGGCTCGTGCCGATCGCCGCGCCCGCCGAGCGGGAAGCCGCGCGTGCGCGGCTGCAGCGCACGCTGCCGCCGGTGGCCGGTTTCGCGCTCGGCGCGGGCGCCGGCGCGACTGCGTACCTGTATGCCGCGTTCTGGGCGCTCGCGTTGCCGCTCGCGGTGCTGGGCTTTCTCACGTATCGATCCGCACGCGCGGCCGAGCTGCCGGCCTCGCGCTGAACCCGTTTTCGCGCGCAGCGTGCCGCTGCGCGCCACCTTCAAGGAGAACCCGATGATTTCACTGAACCTGCGCCACGTGCTGCGCATGACGACTGCGTCGACGGCGATGCTCGCCGCATTGCTGGCGGCCGCCCCGTCGCATGCCGACGAAACGCATCTGGACGACACGGCGCGCCAGCCGGCCGCCGCGCGCTTCCCGGCGGTCGCGGTCGGCCCGCAGTACGACACGACGCACGTGTGCGTGGCGCCGGAAGACTTCGACCGCTTCACCGACAGCTTCGTCGCGACGTTCGGCGGCAAGAAGTCGAAGCAGGGCGTGTTCCAGGTCACGCCGACGCCGA
>NZ_VWWH01000185.1:0-3506 GCF_011753045.1 Burkholderia sp. Ap-955 | reverse complement strand
CGCGGCTCCGACGTCAGCGCCGGCGCGGGCTCATGCGCGACCGGCCGCGCGACACCGCGCGACGGCGCGAGCGCGATGCCGCCCATCACGCGCCAGCCCGACACGATCGCCTTCATCTGGCGCGTCTGCTCCTCGAGCGATGCAGCCGCGGCGGCCGCCTGCTCGACCAGCGCGGCGTTCTGCTGCGTGACCGAATCCATCTGGCCGACCGCGCGGTTGACCTGCTCGATGCCGGTCGACTGCTCGTCCGACGCGGCGCTGATCTCGCCCATGATGTCGGTCACGCGGCGCACGGCCTGCACGATCTCGTCCATCGTCGAGCCGGCGCGCGACACGAGCGCCGACCCGCTTTCGACCTTCTCGGCCGAATCGCCGATCAGCTGCTTGATTTCCTTCGCCGCGCTCGCGCTGCGCTGCGCGAGCGAGCGCACCTCGCCCGCGACCACCGCGAAGCCGCGGCCCTGTTCGCCCGCACGCGCGGCTTCGACCGCCGCGTTCAGCGCGAGGATGTTGGTCTGGAACGCGATGCCTTCGATCGTGCCGATGATGTCGACGACCTTGCCCGAGCTCGCCGCGATGTCCTGCATCGTCGACACGACCTGGCCGACCACCTCGCCGCCCTGCGTCGCGATGTCCGATGCATTCACCGCGAGCTGGCTGGCCTGCCGCGCGTTTTCCGCGTTCTGCCGCACGGTGCCCGTCAGCTGCTCCATGCTCGACGCGGTTTCCTGCAGCGACGCGGCCTGTTCCTCGGTGCGCTGCGACAGGTCGGTGTTGCCGGTCGAGATCTCGCGCGCGCCGACGTCGATCGACTCGGTACCGCGATGCACGGCCTGCACCATCGTCGTGACGGCGTCCTGCATCCGCTTGATGCCGCCGAACAGGCGGCCGATCTCGTTGGTGCTGAATACGTTGACCGGCTGCGTGAGGTCGCCGCCGGCGATGCGCTCGAAGTGCGCGATCGCGTCTTCCAGCGGCTGCACGATCAGCCCGCGCAGCGCGAAGCGGATCGCGATCACGACGACGAACGCAATCGCGATGCCGGCCGCGATCAGCCCGATCATCAGCGAGATCTGCGATTGCGTCGTGGCCTGGCGATCTTCCGCGCGCTTCTGCAGCGAGGCGACCACGGCCGCCGCGGCCTGGTCGTACGCGACGAACATCGGGCTGATCTTGGTATCGGCGACCGCGTGGTACGCGGCCATGTCGCCCGCGCGCGCGGCCGCGAATTCGGGCTCGACGCCTTCCTTCACGATCGTCGTGTAGCGGGTGGTCAGGTCGTCGACGAGCGCCTGCTCGACGCCGAGCTTCGGCGTCGCCTGGAACGCCTGCCAGTTCTGGTTCGACTTCGCGTACAGCTCCTGCGCGCGGTCGAGCACCTTGGCCGCTTCGGCCGTGTTGCCGGCTTCCGTCAACGAGCGGAAGCGGTCGAGCGACACGCGCGCGCGCAGCAGGTACGACGAGGTATCGTCGAGCGAGTGGATCGCCGGCAGGTCGACGTGCGCGATCGCGTCGAGCGAGCGGCTCGCGTGATTCAGCGCGACCAGGCCGAGCCCGCCGACGGCTGCGGCCAGCGCCACGAGGATGAGTCCGACCGCCGTGAGCGTCGTGCGGATCGACCAGTTATGCAACATTGCAGATTCTCCCGAAATTCCTGCGCGCGCGGCGCGCTTACCCGCCGAGCGTCTCAATCAGCGCCATTTCACGGCTCGACATCAGCTTCTCGATGTCCATCAGGATCAGCATCCGGCCGTCGACCGTGCCGAGGCCCGTCAGGTACTCGGTCGTCAGCGTCGCGCCGAATTCCGGCGCCGGCATGATCTGGTCGGTCTGCAGCGTCAGCACGTCCGACACGCCGTCGACCACCATCCCGACCACGCGATGCGCGACGTTCAGGATGATCACGACGGTCTGGTGGTCGTACTCGACGCGGCCGAGATGGAACTTGATCCGCATGTCGACGATCGGCACGATGATCCCGCGCAGGTTGATCACGCCCTTGATGAATTCCGGCGCGTTCGCGATGCGCGTGACGCTGTCGTAGCCGCGGATTTCCTGCACCTTCAGGATGTCGATCCCGTATTCCTCGTCGCCGAGCGTGAACACGAGGAACTCCTGGCCCGTCGCGTCGCCTTGTTCCGCGTCGCGGCGGCTCGTAGCCGCGTTCGCCGCGGCCGGATTGATCATTTGGACTTCAGCAGACACGTTTGCCCCCAATCGGTTGAATGGCGAGTGACATCAGAACATCGCGAGCTCGGCGCCGGCACGGGCGCCGTGCATCGCACGGGTTTCGCGGTTCAGCGCCGCGACGTCGACGATCAGCGCGACGCTGCCGTCGCCGAGGATGGTCGCCGCCGAGATGCCGTGCACCTTGCGGTAGTTGGTTTCGAGGTTTTTCACGACCACCTGCTGCTGGCCGACCAGCTCGTCGATCAGCATCGCGAAGCGGCGCCCCTCGGTTTCCATGATCGTGACGATCCCTTGCGTCGGGTCGGTACGCGCATCCTCGACCGAGAACACCTCGTGCAGCGCGACGAGCGGCAGGTATTCGCCGCGCACGCGCACCACGCGCTCGCCGTTGCCGACCGTGTAGATGTCGTCGTTCGACGGCTGCAGCGACTCCATCACGAAGTTCAGCGGCAGGATGAAGATCTCGTTGCCGACCTTCACCGACATCCCGTCGAGGATCGCGAGCGTCAGCGGCAGCACGATCCGCGTGGTCGTGCCGCGGCCGGCCACCGACGTGATCTCCACGTGGCCGCCCATCGACTGGATGTTGCGCTTCACGACGTCCATCCCGACACCGCGGCCCGACACGTCGGTCACCGTCTCGGCGGTCGAGAAGCCCGGTGCGAAGATCAGCTGCCAGACTTCGTCGTCGCTGATGTTGTCGGACACCTGCATGCCCTGCTTCGCGGCCTTCGCGAGGATGCGTTCGCGGTTCAGGCCCGCGCCGTCGTCGCTCACCTCGATCACGATGTTGCCGCCGTGATGCGCGGCCGACAGCACGAGCTGGCCGACCGCATCCTTGCCGGCGGCCACGCGCTTGTCGACCGTCTCGATCCCATGGTCGAGGCTGTTGCGCACGAGGTGGGTCAGCGGATCGATGATCCGTTCGATCAGGCTCTTGTCCAGCTCGGTCGCCTGGCCGAACGTCACCAGCTCGACCTGCTTGCCGAGCTTGCCGGCGAGATCGCGCACCAGACGCGGGAAGCGGCTGAACACGTAGTCCATCGGCATCATGCGGATCGACATCACGGCTTCCTGCAGGTCGCGCGCGTTGCGCTCGAGCTGCGCCATCCCGTTGAACAGGCGGTCGTGCAGCGCCGGATCGAACGCGCTCGCGGTTTCCGCGAGCATCGCCTGCGTGATCACGAGCTCGCCGACCAGGTTGATCAGCTGGTCGACCTTCTCGACACCGACGCGGATCGAGCTGCCTTCGGCGCCCGATGCCGCCGCGGCGGCCGGGCGGGCGCGCTTGTCGTCGTGATGCGCGGCGGCCTGCA
>NZ_VWWH01000184.1:0-3594 GCF_011753045.1 Burkholderia sp. Ap-955 | reverse complement strand
CCCGGCACGGCAGGCAACGTGCAATCCGCGGCCGGGTCCGCCGCGCCACCGAACCAGCCGATCGGCCAGGCGCCGGTGGCGGAAACCGCACCGCCGCCCGTCGCGCCGATCTTCGATCAGCCCGGCGTGCTGACGCCGAAGCACAAGTTCGTCGTCGAGCCGTCGTTCCAGTTCAACTATTCGTCGTCGAACCGCGTCGCACTCGTCGGCTACACGATCATCCCCGCGCTGCTGATCGGCCTGGTCGACGTGCGGGAAGTCAAGACGACCACGCTGACCGGCGCGGTCGCGGTACGCTACGGGATCACCAACCGGATGGAAGTCGAAGTCCGCGTCCCCTATGTGTATTCGACGAACGACACGATCAGCCGCGAGATCTTCACCGGTTCCGCCCAGGACAACGCGTTCAACAGCCACGGCAAAGGCCTCGGCGACGTCGAAATGACGCTGCGCTACCAGTTCAATATCGGCGGCCCCGACAAGTTCTATTACATCGGCTGGCTGCGCTTCAAGACCGCCACCGGCAAGAGCCCGTTCGACGTCGTCACCGACTGCGTCACGCGCTGCGTCGGCAATGCCACCGGCACCGGCCTGCCGCTCGAGCAGCCGACCGGCTCGGGCTTCTACGCGGTCCAGCCGGGCCTCACCTGGCTCTTTCCATCCGACCCGGTGGTGTTCTTCGGCAACATGAGCTATCTGCACAGCTTCAGCCGCGACAATCTCAGCCTCACGATTCGCGACGGGCAGAAAGATTTCATCGGAAAATTGCAACCCGGCGACATCTGGGGTTTCAACATCGGCATGGGCCTCGCGCTGAACGAGAAAGCGTCGGTGAGCCTCGGCTACGACCAAAGCATCGTGCTGCCCACGAAACAGAACGGCCAGACGATTCCAAGCTCGGTACGCGTGATCCTCGGTTCACTGCTCCTCGGTTACTCGTACCGGCTGTCACCGAAGACCACGCTGAATCTTTCGATCGGCGCCGGCCTCACGCGCGACACGCCGGACGTGGTCATGACACTGCGCGTGCCGATTGCATTCTGATCGCCGACATGCGCCGACGGCGGGCCGCGCGACGCACGCCGGCACCAGCGTGCCATTACCCGCTCATCCGCCGATCATCGACCGCTCACCGAACCTCATCGTCCCGGCAACGCGCCGAGCAGCGCATTGTTCAGCGTCGACATCACGTTCAGGTTCTTGAACGTCGCCAGAGTGTTGACGGTCATGTTGATCGTCGTCAGCGCCTGGATTTGCTGGCTGTTCAACGTGTTCTGGATCACCGCGCCGGTCAGCGCCGGCAGCGCGGCGGGCTGCGCGGCGTTGCCGGCGCCAACCTGGATCAACGCGCCCGCGTTCGCGGCCGCCAGCGCCTGCGCCTGTTGCGCGGTGATATGACTGATGTCCGGGATGTTGAAGCTGGTCGTCGTGACCAGATTGCCGTTCACGAACGCGACACGCGACACGCCGAACGAAATCTTTAGGCCGCTCGGCATGTCGAAGCCGCCGCGCATCGCATCGAGGCGCGCGTCGCTGAGCGCGATCGCACCGGTTGCCGGCCAGTTTCGTTGTTGCGCGCCGCCCGACTCCGGCTCCGGGGCCGGCGGCCCGGCCGCGCACTCCGCCGTCGCGAGGGGCCCGGCACGCAGGTTCGGCGCGCCCCCGGCCCCCGACTCTGCAGGCGCCGTATCGACGCCCGCGTTCGTGGCGGCTGCCGACAGGACGCCGCTCGTCTGCGCGACAGGCTCGACAATCGCGGTCGGCGCGCCGTCCTGCATCGCCGCCGCACTCACGGACGTCGCCCCGCCGCATACCATCGCGGCGATGCCGGCGATCCTCCTGGTCTCGGATCTCATGACGATCCTCAAAAGTCGCTCGGGCCGTGCTTCGGCATCACGACGTTGTACAGGCCGTCGCGGGCAATGCCGGTGTACAGCGGCGCGCTGGGCGCAACGCGCCAGTCCCGCGGATCGTTGAACACCGCCCGCTCGGGCCGGTTGTGGATCACGAAAATCACATGGTCTTCCCACTTCTGCTCGAAACTCGCCAGCGACATCGGCCGCGTGCCGGTGGCTGGATCGCCGACGAGCACACGCCCGTCACGCAGCCCCTTCACGACCACGAAATGGTGATAGCCGTGCTCGGTGATCAACACGATCGCCGGCGTGTGCGTCTTGGCAAGCGTCTGCAACGGCAACTCGAAGCCGTCCGCGACGAAGCCGTTCGCTTCGAGAAAACGCCGGATGTCGAGCAGCGAGAAGCCCTGCTGGCGGATCTTCTCCTGATTGCCGTTCTCCCACATCTGGGCGAAGGCGGTCTGCTCGGTCATCGGATAGTCATACTGATAAGTCAGCAGCGTCGCGACGGCAGCCGACCCGCAGCTGAAATCGAACTGCTGCTTGATGGTGCGCTTGAATCGCGCTTCCTTGAGACTCGTGACGTGCATCGCATAACCGGCGCCCGCCGGATCGACGACCGTCATCTCGTCCGCCGATGCAGCCGGGCCGGATAGCGCGTACGCGAGCGCCACGATGCACGCGGCGGCCACCTGTCTCATCGCTCAATTCCCGAAGCGCACGTTGAGCACCGTCGCGTTCTGAATCAGCACGTTCGCGCCGGTATTCTGGATGACCGTCGGCAGACCGCTCGCATTGGCGAACGAGCCGTCGGTGATCGAATTCGAGCCGGTCGATACCCGGTTCGCGACGTTATCGGCCACCGCGCCGGTCAGATAGTTCTGGCCGATCAGCGCGTCGCCACCCCGATGCTCGTCGAGCTGGTCGGGCGTCATCGCGACGCCGAAGCTGGCCGCTTGCGCGGTCGCGGCGCCAGTCGCGGAGGGTGTCGCCGTCGCCGGGGGTGCGACGGCCGCGGCCGGATCGGCCTGATCCGCGCGTGCCGCGGGTGGGGAAGGGGCAGCGCCCGGCGCAACGGCGACTGCTGACTCCACCGCGACGGTTCGCGCCTCGTCAGCCATGGCATGGACCGTCAGGCCCGGCAGCAGCGCTGCGGGCAATATCACCTGCGAAAGTGCCGTTCGGATTCGCATGGCTGTCTCCTTGGTCCCTGCGCGAGCCGGCACGAACCCGGCGCACGGGGAGCGGAATCCGCGTGACCGTCGATCGACGGAAATCGGTCCGGCCTGCGCCGACGAGAACGAGACGGCCGTTCGGCCGTCCCGCCCTTGCCGGCACGTCAGTCCATCTGCGATCGAACGCGAGCCGCGGGATCACCTGCGCCCGCGTCGATGCATCCGGCTCGCCGGGACCTACCGGCCGTTCTAACGTCCTACCGACAGGTTCGCCTGCACGGTCACGGCCTGCTGAACGAGCGACGCCATGCCGCTGTTCTGGTTGGCGACCATGATGCCCGCCGCGGTCTGGCCAACGCTCGCCATTGCGTTGGACATGTTGAATGTCCCCGCATTGACCGTATTGGCTCCGCCTGCGCCACCCGCGCCGCCGACCGCGCCGTTACCGACGCCGCCGTTGCCGGTGCCACCTGCGCCGCCCGCGCCACCCATCGCGCCCACCGCGCCGCTACCCGCGGTAGCGCTGCCGTTGCTGGCCGTCGTCGTCGCGCCACCGTTCGTCG
>NZ_VWWH01000183.1:0-3929 GCF_011753045.1 Burkholderia sp. Ap-955 | reverse complement strand
CGGTTGCTCGCGAGGTCGCGGCCGCCGGCTCGTCGGCGGTGGCCGCCGCGCCGGCCGCGTCGGTTGCACGCGCGGCGACCGGAGTCGTGCGGCCCGTTTCGTCGGGCGGCTGCGCGTCCCCTTGCGACGGTGCGACCGGTGTCGTGGCAGGGCGGGGCTGTGCGATGTCGTGCGCGTACTTGAGCTCGATGCCGTCGGACAGGCTGAGTCCGCCGTGTTCGTCGGCCGAGATGCGCGCATCCGTCTCGTACCGGTTGAAGCGCGTCAGCGTCAGGCCTTTCACGCGCTCGCCGAGCGTGATCGTGCCGTCCTGGTCGAGAAACGCGGTCGATTCGGTCCTGCCGCGCGCGCCGGTGTTGACGTCGTTGCCGCGGTTGAGCACGCGGATCGGCACGCCGTCGTAGGTGAGGATCTTGTTGCCGACCATCAACGTGCCGTCTTTCGCGACGGTGATCGAGCGGCCGTCGAGCGTCGCCTGCTGGCGGCCGACGCGCAGCGTATCGAGGGCCGCATACTTGTCCTTGCCGACCGTCACGCGCTGATCGCCGATCGAGACGGCCTGGTTGCCGAGGTCGCGCGCGCCGAAGCTGCCGGTGCGGCGCACGATGCCGGTCGACAGCGCCTTGATCCGCTGCGGGCCGGCCGCGAGCCCCGCGTTGAGCAGGAACGACGTCGCATCGCCGGACAGCCGGTCGGTGTGGCCGGTCGCGAGATCGTAGCCGAACTGGCCGGCCGCGTCGGCCGCGCCGCCGTAGGCGGAGGCTTTCGTCGCGAATTGCGTGCCGCTCTTCACGCGCGACGCGAATTGCTCCGCATCGCCGCCGAAGCGCTGCACGAGCTTTTCGGCCGTGGTGGTGCGGCTCGCGAACGACAGCGCTTCGCCGAACTTGCCGACGCCGAGCGGCACGAGGTTCAGGTAGTCCGCGCGGGCGCCCGCATCGAGCGGGTTGATCGTGCGGTCGTGCTCCATCCGGTTGGCGAGGTCGTAGCCCGAGTTCACGACGGCCGCCGTCGCGGACGTATACATCAGCCCCGTGCCGACCGCGTTGAGCGCGATGCCGAGCGGGGCGCCGAACACCGTGGCGTCGAGCAGGCCGCCGCCCACTTCGAGCGCGAGGCCGCCGATCAGCATGCCGAGGTTCACGTCGCCGGCGCCGAGCGTATGCATCACGCTTTCCCACCAGCTGTCGTCGTGCGCGCTGTTGTGGCGGTCGATCTGCGCGACGCCGTTCGCGTCGTAGCCGGTGGCGATGTCGAGCGTGCCGTTCGACGACAGCTCGTTGTCGTCGAGGAAATTGCCGATGTCCGAATACTTCGAGCCCTGGTCGTCGACGTAGTGCGTGTCGCCGTTCGCGTTCGTGACCTTGAAGATCGCGCTCGTCATCAGGCCGGCGTCCTTCGACGCGTAGACGATCGGCATCACGTTGACGCGCGTGCCCGCGCCGCCACCCACCTTCAGCAGCTCGTTGCGTACCTTGTCGATCGACTCGAGTTTCTTGCCGTCGGTGAACTGCGCGGCATGCGGATCGCTGGACGTGCTGTCCGGCGACAGCCCGATCGCGACGCCCACGAGGTTGCGCTGCTGCGTGTCGTCGAGCTTCCCGAAGTCGATCGTCGCACCGTGCTGCGTGGCTTCGCCGGCCTTGTCGAGCAGCGATTGCGACAGCTCGCTGCGGTGTGCGCCGAAGAAGTCGGACAGCGCTTTCGCGTAGTCCTTCTGGTCGGATTCCGTCTTCGGGTTGCGCAGCCGCTCGTCGAGATGCGCGTCGAATTCGTTGAACAGCACCTGCTGATGCAGCGTTTCGCCGAGCATCTGGTCCTGCTGGACGTCGCGGTTCGCCTGGTCGAGGGCCGCGCGCGCATCGGTCAGCTGTTGCGCGTACGGATTCACGACGAACGGGACGGGCGCGGTCAGCGGGATGTTCTTCGGCGTGCCGTCGGGTTTCGTCACCGCCAGCACGCTCGGCGTCGGGCCGACGCCGTGATCGCGGTTCCACTGGTCGTACTGGGCCTGCAACCCGTCGACCTTGATCTGCAGATCCGACTGCTTCGCCTGCGCGTCGGCGAGCGCCTGTTTCGTCGCACGCTCGTTGACGGTCGCCGTCATCCGGTCGTCGGCCTGATGCAGTGCCGACGCGATCGTCTTCAGCCCCTTGATCTCGAGCGGCGTCGGATCGTTCACAAGACACATCGTGCGGTGGTCGTACTGGTCCTGCACGCCGGCGGCGACGTCGTCATAGTGGATCGCGAGCGCGTTGCCGTATGCGGCGACGTAGCCGTCGTGCGCGAGGCTTGCGGCATCCTTGGCCTTCGACAGTTGCGCGGCCGCGTCGTCGACGCCGAGGTCGGCGCGCGGATCCACGAGTTTCACGCCAGGATGGTCGTGGCGCCATTGCGTCGCGCTCTTCTGCGTGGCGTCGTAATTCGCCTGCTGTTCGGTGACCTGGCGATTCGCATACAGCATCTGCAGATAGCCGCCGCTCACGCGCGCGCTCGCCTGGGCGTGGTTCAGCAGGTTTCGCTGCGCATCGACCGTCGTGCTCATCACGGTCGGGCCGTACTTGCCGGACACCGTGTTGTACGTGATCTGGACGTCGGCGAGATTCGCCGCGTCGGTCGCGGCGTTCAGGCAGGCGTTCGCATAGTTGGCGTCGTCGGCCGCGCCGGCCAGCGCCTTCTGCGCGTCGTCCGGATTCATCGCCGCCGGCGCGTCGATCATGCGGCCGAGCGGCGCGAGCTGGTCGTTGACGCGCGCGATGCCGGCATCCATCGCGTCCGAATAGTCGCCGTTCGAGGCATATGACTGCAATTGCGCGAGGGCGAGGTTCGAGTTCGCGATGTCGGCGTTGTGGCGCGCCTTCGCTTCGGACAGCTTCGCATCCGCGCGCTGCCACGTGTCGTAGGCCTGTTTCTGCTGCGGCGTCCAGGTGTCCTGCGACGCCTTCGTCGGATCGTCGCCGATGCCGGGCACGGCGGCCTTCAGCTTGTCGAGCGCGTCATTCGCGTTCGCCTGCGCGGAGCCGGCCTGCTTCGGGTCGAGCGCGGCGTTGTCGTGATCGGCCTGTTGCGCATACGCGATCATGTAGCCGGCGTCGGTCGTGACGTCGAGCTCCTTCTCCGCCTTGGCGGTGGCCGTGTGCGCCTGGTCGTACGCGGTACGGGCCTGGTCGATCGTGGCCTGCGACGATTGCGGGTCGTTCTGTGCGGCGGTGAGCGCCGTCTGCTTGCCCTGTTCGTCCTTCAGCGCGTCGTCGAACTTCGTCTGCGCCCCCTGGATCGCGGTCTGCGCGGCCTTCGTGAGCGGATCGTCGACCGTGATGTCCGGCGCGGTGGGCCGGTATTGCTCGGCGAGGCTCTGGATCAGCGACGTCGCGGACGAGATTTCGGCATTGGTCGGCTTCGACGGATCGCTGTCGGGCGTGACCTGCACGGTGAGCGGCGGGGCCGGCGGCGCGGTGGCCTGCTGTTTCGACGGGTCGCTCGACTGCTGGGCGACCTGGCTCGCCGCCTTCGCGCGTTCGGCTTCGAGCGTACGCTCGAGGAACGCCATCCAATTGACGCCCATCCCGACGCCGTCGATGTCCAGCATGAAAGTCTCCTGTCAGGCTGCCGTGGCGTGCGGGTGCATGCGACCCGGCGCCCGGCACTCGCCGCCGATTCGAGTGTACGGACCGGGGCGCGCACCGCGCGGCGCCAGTTTCGTAGCAGTGCGATGCGTGCGGCGCGCACGGGGCCTGACGGCTACGAAATGCGCATCAGCGGGGCCGGCGTGTTGCGCCGCACCGTTACTCGTCGAGACACTTCACGCACAGCCGCTTCGCCTGGCTGGCCGCGAGCCCGCGGCACATCATCACGACCGGGCGGGCGTGGCACGACGGCGCGTCGGCGGACGCGGCGGGCGACGGCAGCCGGCGCGCCCGCTCGGGCGG
>NZ_VWWH01000182.1:0-3999 GCF_011753045.1 Burkholderia sp. Ap-955 | reverse complement strand
CGGCGCTGCGCCGCCCACCGCTGCCGCGCCCGCCGTACCGGCCGCGCCGGCTGCGGCCGGTGCCGCGCCGTCTTCCGGCAGGTCGTACTTCGGCAGCGCGTCGTTGCTAGACGTCGCGGCCGCCTCGCCGCGCGCGTTGCTGATCAGCATCTGGCGGCGTTGCAGGTACGCGTTGCGCACGAACGAATACTTGTCGAGCGCCGCGGCATCCAGCACGTCGCCCGCGCCGAGCAGGTTCGAACGCGTGTTGACCAGGTTCACGCCGAACAAACCCCAGCTCAGGCCATCCGGCTTCACGTACGTGAGCGGGTTGCCGACGTAGTCGACGCCCAGGCCAGCCGTGTCGCGCAGCGTGCTCGGCCCGAGCAGCGGCAGCACGAGGTACGGGCCCGACGGCATCCCGTAGCGGCCCATCGTGATCCCGAAGTCGGCCGTGTGCTTCGGCAGCTTCGCGATCGTCGCGACGTCGAACAGGCCGCCGACGCCGAACACCGTGTTGATCACGACGCGCATGATGTCGCCGACGCCGTCCGCGATCCGCAACTGCACGATGTTGTTCGCCGCGATGTAGACGTCGCCGATGTTCGAGAAGAAGTTCGTCACGCTGTCGCGCACCGGCTGCGGCACCACGTACTGGTAGCCCTTCGCGACCGGCTTCAGCGCATACGTGTCGACCGTGTCGTTGAACTTGTACATCGACCGGTTGAAGCCTTCGAGCGGATCGCCCTTGGTCGGCGTCTGCACGGTCGCGCAGCCGCTCAACGCGGCGACTGCCGCTACCGCCAGCGCCGCCTGCCTGATGCGGATCGTGTGCATGGTCATTCCCTCTTGTTTTCTCTCGTGTGGTTATTGGCCGGCCGAACCGGACACCGCCGACGCCGGCACCGCCACCGGTGCGGGCGCGGCGGGCGCGGTGGCCGATGCGCCGGCTGCCGGCTTCGCACCGCCCGCATCGGCGGCCTTGCTGTACAGGAACTGGCCGATCAGGTTCTCGAGCACGATCGCCGATTGCGTCATCGAGATCGTATCGCCCGACTTCAGCATTTCGGTGTCACCGCCCGGATCCAGGCCGATATATTGCTCGCCGAGCAGGCCCGACGTCAGGATCTTCGCCGACGAATCCTTCGGGAACTGATACTGGCCGTCGACATCGATCGTGACAAGCGCCTGGTACGTATTCGTGTCGAAGCCGATCGACTTCACGCGGCCGACCACGACGCCCGCGCTCTTCACGGCCGCGCGCGGCTTCAGCCCGCCGATATTGTCGAATTTCATCCTCACCGAATAGGTCGGCTGAAACGACAGCGAACTCATGTTGCCGACCTTCAGCGCCAGGAACAGCACCGCAAGGAAGCCCACCACCACGAACAGGCCGACCCAGAAGTCGAGAGCAGTCTTTTTCATCGTCATCCCAAAATTTGGCTTGGCTGAGGCTTAGCTGAACATCAGCGCGGTCAGCAGGAAATCGAGGCCGAGTACGGCGAGCGACGCGAACACGACCGTCTTGGTGGTCGCGCGCGACACGCCTTCGGGCGTGGGCTTCGCTTCATACCCTTGAAACAGTGCAATGAAGGTCACGGCGAAGCCGAACACGATGCTCTTGATCACGCCGTTGCCGACGTCGGCCCAGACCTGGACCCCGCCCTGCATCTGCGACCAGAACGCGCCCGGATCGACGCCGATCAGCACGACGCCGACGAAGTAACCGCCGAGCACGCCGACCGCGTTGAAGATCGCGGCCAGCAGCGGCATCGCGATGATGCCCGCCCACATGCGCGGCGCGATCACGTTCTTGATCGGGTCCACCGCCATCATCTCGAGCGCGGTGAGCTGCTCGCCGGCTTTCATCAGGCCGATCTCGGCCGTGAGCGACGTGCCCGCGCGGCCCGCGAACAGCAGCGCGGTGACGACCGGCCCGAGCTCACGCACGAGCGACAGCGCGACCAGCAGGCCGAGCGCCTGCTCGGAACCGTAGCGGTTCAGCGTGTAATACCCCTGCAGGCCGAGCACGAAGCCGACGAACAGCCCCGACACGGCAATGATCACGAACGAATAGTTGCCGAGGAAGTGGATCTGCTTCGTGACCAGCCGCGGCCGGCGCAGCAGCGGGAAGAATTCCAGCACGAGGCGCACGAACAGGCGCGTGCCGTAGCCCGCCCGCTCGAGGCCGCCGATGACGTAACGTCCGATCGCGCTGATCATGCGCGCCCTCCGCCGAGCCCGAAATCCGCTGCGAGCGGCGGGCTCGTGTAATGAAATTTGAACGGGCCGTCCGGCGCGCCGTCGATGAACTGCCGCACGCTCGGATCGGTCGACGCGCGCAACTCGTCGGGCGTACCCTGCGCGAGCACGCCGCCGTTGGCCAGGAAATACACGTAGTCGGCAATCGCGAACGATTCCGGCACGTCGTGCGTGACGAGGATCGACGTCGCGCCCAGCGCCTGGTTCAGCGTACGGATCAGGTTCGCGGTGATGCCGAGCGAGATCGGATCGAGGCCCGCGAACGGCTCGTCGTACATGATGAGCTGCGGATCGAGCGCGATCGCGCGTGCCAGCGCGATACGGCGCGCCATCCCGCCCGATACCTCGGACGGCATCAGGTCGCGCGCACCGCGCAGCCCGACCGCGTTGAGCTTCATCAGCACGAGGTCGCGGATCAGGTCTTCGGGCAGGTCGGTGTGCTCGCGCAGCGCGAACGCGACGTTCTCGAACACCGACATGTCGGTGAACAGCGCGCCGAACTGGAACAGCATGCCCATCTTGCGGCGCAACGCGTACAGGCCGTCGCGCGTTTGCGCGCCGACATCGGCGCCGTCGAACAGCACCTGGCCGCGGCGCGCGCGCACGAGGCCGCCGATCAGGCGCAGCACGGTCGTCTTGCCGCAACCTGACCCGCCCATGACCGCAACCACCTGCCCACGCCCGAAGCGCAGGTTCAGGTTGGACAGGACGAGGCGGTCGCCGTAGCCAAAGTCGACGTCGCGAAGTTCCAGCAGTGTCTCGGTAGGAGTGGGGCTCACGGAGCTGACAGTCCTTTTACGCAGAACGCCGAATTATAGGGCCTGCATTGGAATGATGTCGTGAAGCCGTTCCGGGCCCGGCGGTCAATGATTGTCAAATTGTCCGGGAAAGCATTGCTGCAACGCAGCAATGGCGGCCCGATAGTCGGTCGCGCCCGTCACCGCACTGACCACCGCGACACTGCCGACGCCCGTTGCCAGTACGGCCGGCAGCGCGTCGAGCCCCACCCCGCCGATCGCGACGAGCGGCGCCTGGGTGCCCGCGAAGCGCGCATAGCGGGTGATCCGCGCGAGGCCCTGTGGCGGCGCAGCAACGGCCTTGGTCGCGGTCGCGTACACAGGGCCGAGCGCGAGATAGCTCGGGCGTTCGTGCAATGCCCGCAACATTTCGTAATAACCGTGGCTCGAAAGTCCGAGCCGCAGGCCCGCGCGCGCGATCGCGGCCAGATCAGCCGTTTCGAGATCTTCCTGGCCCAGATGAACGCCGTACGCCCCCTCTTCTGCAGCGATCTGCCAGTGATCGTTGATGAACACGCGTGCATCGGGATAGCGACGTCCGGCCGCGACCGCACGGGCGATTTCCCGCCGCAAGGTGTCCGGCGTCGCGCCTTTCACACGCAACTGCACGGTCCGCACGCCGCAATCGAGCACGCGCTCGACCCATTCGGCGTCCGGCACGACCGGATACAGGCCGAGCAGTGCGGGACACGGCGCGAACGCGGGTTCGGGCGCGGCCGGCAGCCCGGCGACCCGCGGAAACCGCGCGGCGTCGACCGGCCACGCATCGGCGGCGCGGGTTTCATCGCCGTCGCGCCAGGCCAGCGCCAGCACCAGCGCGTCGATCGGTGCAAAGCCGCAATCGAGGAACGCCGCGAGCGCGGCGATCCAGTCGTCCCCGAGCGGATGCGCGGCGTCGAGCGCGTAACGCGCGCCCGCCGTGTGCAGTACCGCGCCCTGCTCGTCGAATTCGATCGCGACC
>NZ_VWWH01000181.1:0-4076 GCF_011753045.1 Burkholderia sp. Ap-955 | reverse complement strand
GCAGCGGCCGCGTCCGGCGGCGCATCGCCCGGCGCCGTGGGCTGCATGCCCGGCTGCGCCATCGCGAGGCTCGCGAGCTGATTGAACTGCGACTGCAGCAGGTTCCACCAGCCCGATGGGTCGAAGGCTGGCTGCGCGGCGTCGCCCGACGCTGCCTCCGACGCGTCGGCATCCGGTGCCGGCGGTGCGTCGCCCGACGCGTGTTTCGCCGCATGCGCGGCCGCGACGGCCGCTTCCTCGGCCGCCGACATCGAGCTCTGCGCGAACGCGCCGAACGCACGCAGCGTCGCGAGCGTCGCGCGCTGCACCTCGAGCGCCTGGATCGCGGACTGCAGCATCCCGAGATTGAGCTTCAGCCACTGCTCGACCGCGCGCAGATCGGTGATCCGCTTGTCGAGTTCCTCGACGCTCGTGAGCGGCGCCATCATGTCGGACATGCTCGACAGCGACGGCGGCAGCCCTTGCGTGGCGCCCGGGAACGACGTCATCCCGCCGAACGGCGACATCCGCATCATGTCCCACATCCGGTCCATCATGTCGGCGGGCTTGAAGCCGGCAAAGCCGGCGAAAGGGTTGGAGCCGGAGGCATCGGTCGTCATACGGGCATCCTGGTTGACTGGGTGGGAGCGAGGCGGCCGCCATGCGTCGCGCGAGCCGCGCCTGGATCGATCATAGCGCCAGCGCGTGTCAGAACGGCGCGTCGCCGGGAAACTCGGGTGGGCGCCGCTCGCGCAGCGAGCGGATGCCTTCCTGCACGTCGGGCCCCGAAAACCCCATGAATTCGAGCGCCAGCGACGTATCGAAGGTCGGCCCGGCCGTACGCAGCCAGTTGTTCAATGCGTACTTGGTCCAGCGGATCGCCGACTGCGAACCGTGCGCGAGCCGCTCGGCCACTTCGTAGGCCTTCGGCAGCAGGTCGGCCGGCTCGACCGCGAGCGACACCAGCCCGATCCGCTCGGCCTCCTCGCCGCTCACCGGCTCGCACAGCATCAGGTAGTACTTCGCCTTCGCCATCCCGCACAGTAGCGGCCACACGATCGCCGCATGGTCGCCCGCCGCGACGCCGAGCCGTGTGTGACCGTCGATGATGCGCGCATCCTTCGCGGCGATCGAGATGTCGGCGAGCAGCCCGGCGACGAGCCCCGCGCCGACGGCCGGGCCATGCATCGCCGACACGATCGGCTTGCTGCAGTTGATCACGTTGTAGACGAGGTCGCGCGCCTCGCGCCATACGCGGGCGCGCACGTCGAAGTCGTTCGCCATGTCCTCGACGAGCGCGAGGTCGCCGCCCGCCGAGAAGCCCTTGCCTTCGCCGCGAATGACCGCGACGCGCGTGTCGGGATCGCGGTCGACGTCGCGCCAGATGTCGGCGAGCTCGCGATGCATGCGTGCGTTCGCGGTCGCGAGGCCGCTGCGGTTCGCGCCCTCGCCGCTCATCACGATGTCGAGCACGCCATGGTCGCGGCGCGTCACCTTCAGTGCTTCGTAACCGCCGTACGCGGCGAGATTGGCCATGCGCTGCTCCTTGCCCGAGGTTCTCGAACCCCTGAATCGAGTGTAGCCAAGCCCGCGCGGGCAAACATCAGGCGAAACCCGGCGCGCGGGCCGGGCCCGGGTTTCGCGAAAGCGGAGCGCTGCGTGCTCCGCGTGACTTACGCCGCGCCGTCGGGCGGCGCGACCGACTGCTCGATCGCGCCGAAGATCGACTTGCCGGCCGTGTCGAACATCTCGATGCGCACGGTGTCGCCGTAGCGCATGAATTCCGTCTGCGGCGCGCCGTGCTCGATCGTCTCGAGGCAGCGCTTCTCGGCGATGCAGCAGTAGCTGCGCTTCGCGTCCTTGTTCGACACCGTGCCCGAGCCGACGATCGAGCCGGCGCGCAGGTTGCGCGTCTTCGCTGCGTGCGCAATCAACTGGCCGAAGTGGAACACCATGTCGGTGCCCGCATCGGGCTGGCCGACCTTCTTGCCGTTCCAGTGGACGATCATCGGCCGGTGCACGCGGCCTTCGCGCCATTCGTCGCCGAGCTCGTCGGGCGTCACGGCGACCGGCGCGAACGCGGTGGCCGGCTTGCTCTGGAAGAAGCCGAAGCCCTTCGCGAGCTCCGCCGGAATCAGGTTGCGCAGCGACACGTCGTTCACCAGCGTGACGAGCCGCACGGCCTTCAGCGCTTCGTCGGGCGTCGCGCTCATCCGCACGTCGCCGGTGATCACCGCGACCTCCGCCTCGAAATCGATGCCCCATTCCTCGGACGGGCACACGACGTCGTCGCGGGCCCCGAGAAAATCGTCGCTGCCGCCCTGGTACATCAGCGGGTCGGTCCAGAATTCGGGCGGCATCTCCGCGCCGCGCGCGCGGCGCACGAGCTCGACGTGGTTCACGTACGCGGAGCCGTCGGCCCACTGGAACGCGCGCGGCAGCGGCGCCATGCAGTTGGCCGGATCGAACGCGAATGCATTGCGCGCGCGGCCGTGGTTCAGTGTGTCGTACAGGTCGCGCAGCTGCGGCGCATAGAACGCCCAGTCGTCGAGGACGCGCTGCAGCGTCGGCGCGATCGCGTCGGCGATCGCCGCGGTGTGCAGGTCGCGCGACACGACGATCAGCTGGCCGTCGCGCGTGCCATCCTTCAGCGAAGCAAGTTTCATAGGGGGACTCTGGCGTTGTAGTGACGATGGAGGGAATCTATTTTACGATGGTGAATCCCTGCGGCGCGCGGCGATTGCGCGCGCTGTTTTCGCCCCGATTCCTTTCGCCTTTTCGCGCACCCGCCGCCCATGCCCGCCAGCCCGCTTCCCGACGACGATCTCGCCGACTCCGACACCGACGACGCTGCTTCCGGCGAGCACGGCGAGAAGGTCCGCTCCGGCATCCAGTCGATCGAGGTCGGCTTCCGCTTGCTCGACGTGCTGACGAGCGAGCCGCGCGCGATGATGCTGCGCGACCTCGCGCAGCGGGCGGGCATGAGTCCTGCGAAGGCGCACCGTTACCTGGTCAGCTTCTCGCGGCTCGGCGTGGTGTCGCAGGACCCCGTCTCGGGCCGCTACGAGCTCGGCGGCTTCGCGCTGCAGATGGGGCTCGCACGGCTCGCGCGCGTCGACGGCGTGAAGCTCGCCCGGATCGCGCTGACCGAATTCCGCGACCGGCTCGACCAGACGGTCGGCATCGCCGTGTGGGGCAACCAGGGGCCGACGATCGTGCACTGGATGGAATCGAGCCACCCGGCGAAGGCGTCGCTGAAGCTCGGCGACGTGATGCCGCTGCTCGGCTCCGCGACGGGGCTGCTGTTCGCCGCGTACCTGCCGCGCAGCAAGACCGCCGCGATGCTCGAGCGCGAACTCGCCGATACGCGGCGCTCGCCGCACCACGGCGGCCCGCGCACGCTCGACGAGGTCGACGCGGTGCTCGCCGACGTGCGCCAGCACGAGGCCGCGCGCGTCGAGGGGATGCTGCTGCCGACGATCCACGCGTTCTGCATGCCCGTGTTCGATGCGGTCGGCGAACTCGCGCTCGCGATCGTCGCGCTCGGCCAGGAAGGCTCGTTCGACATTGCATGGGGCGGCGAGATCGACACCGCGCTGCGCGCCTGCGCGCAGAAACTGTCTTACGAACTCGGCTATAGTCCCGACGCGCGCGACGCCTGACGCATCCGGCACCTGCCCCCCGGCACCTGCCCGTCACGCAGCGCGAACGCGCGGCGCATTCGACAGTCCGATTCCTGTGGCGCGCGCTGCGCGCCCGACGTCACGCGAACGCCCCGATCCTGTTCCGATGCCCATGCAGCCTGCCGACACCCGCCCGAGTCACGCCTTGCCCCGCCACTGGCTGCGCGTGGGCATTGCGCTCGTCATCGTGCTGGTGCTGCACGCGCTCGCCGCGTTCTGGCTGATGCGCAACCGCGATGCGTTCACGCCGCCCCCACCCGCCGAAGTCCCCGTGCAGATCGAGCTGCTGAAACCGCAACCGATCGAGCGCCAGCCCGCGCCGCCTGCGCCGAAGCCGGTCGAGCAGCCGGCCGCGCCCGCACCGGCGGCCCCGAAGGCCGCCGCACCGAAACCCGCGCCTGAGCCGGTCCTCAA